>CASBQX010000234.1 GCA_949127925.1 Synechococcales cyanobacterium PMM_0002 | reverse complement strand
CCGTTTTCGCCTGTGCGATTTGAGGAGTCAAACGCTATGCATTCTAGTCAGCAAGAGCTACGCCAAGCTGCCACTCAGGCTTTTATGGAAGCGCTTGATCAACTCGATCAACGTTTGCACATGCCGGAAGCCAACAATCAACCCTCAAATGAGCAATCTCAAGGCACCCAATCGATCTCGTCTGCACCTAAGGCTGGCGCTCCAAACCCTCATCGTGCCGCAATTACGGTTCAAGAGCTAGAGGACGCTGTAGCCGATATTGAGCAATTTACTCGAACTAGAGGCCAGTAAGTAAAAATAGCAATAAAGGCAGAGATAAATGTCTCCAGCCTATTTCCTATTGCGCCGCCTGAGTGCGCTGCCGTTTTGCTTCGTATACCAGCAACGCAGCGGCGATCGCCACATTCAACGACTCAACCCCTGCCGCGAGTGGAATGCTGACCTGCACATCGGCGGTGGCCGCTAGGTTCTCCGATAGCCCATTGCCTTCGTTTCCTAGCAGCAGCAGCGTGGGACGGGTCAAGTCGGCCTGCCAGTAGGTTAGGGGGGCGTTGGGCAGCGTGGCAACCACCTGAATGCCGTGCTGAGTGCAGCGTTGCACGTCGCCAGACAAATCCTCGCTCGTGCTCATGGGGAGGCGAAACCACTGGCCTGCGGTGGCGCGCAGCACCTTGGGGTGATCTAGATCAACGCTGTCTGCACTGAGCCATAGCCCCTCAACGCCCGCAGCGGCGGCGGTGCGAATGATGGTGCCGAGGTTGCCGGGGTCTTGTAAGGTTTCCAGGGCGATCCCCAAGCTGATGGCATGATTTAACGGCTGGGTGGCTGTTTCCCGGCGAACGGCGGCCACAATGCCATCGGGGCTGGTGGTGGTGGCGATCGCCTCAATAATTGCGCCGCTGACTAGTTCCACTCGGGTCGCTTGGTGGGCAACCTGTAAGTACAGAGTGGGGTGGCGATCGCACCACTCGGGCGTGCAGCAAACCACCTCCAGAGGCCAGCCCGTGGCATAGGCTTCCTCCACCAAGTGGGTTCCTTCTAACAAAAATGCCCCTTGTTCTTGCCGCTGTTTAGCCTGATGCAGCTTTCGCAACTGTTTCACGAGCGGATTTTGCAAACTGGTCAGCATGGATTATTCTGAGGGCGCGGTTAAGTTTGAGCCAATTCGGGGTGATTAAAATTCTGTTTCAAAACTTAATCAATTCATCAGTACAATTGACCTGCCGCGCCATGGCAGCCATGATGAAGCGCAGACAAAAGCGGCAACGATTCAGCCTCGTGAATCATTGCCGCTTTTGATACCCATCCCATGCGGAACCCGGGACTTGAACCCGGAAGTCTTTGCAGACACTAGAACCTGAATCTAGCGCGTCTACCAATTCCGCCAGTTCCGCATCAGCGCATGTTTGGGCTGCGGTCTACAATCATGCAGCATACTGCTAACATCAGTCAACCTGTAGCCGTCAAGAAATCTGTGATCCGGCAGCTCGGTTTAATTCAATCGTATCCATCAATCATCCCCATACCCATAGACAGCTGAAAACTTTCCGGTAAAATCAAGACCAAACGAACAGAATCGGAACCTTCAAATTTAAATTCCACCTAAGTTTGGCAAAATCCGATTCTAAGTCGTACCGTTTACAGGCAAATTCTGGAGGACACGCTCATTACTCCCTCTCAAAGCTTACCCAGTTCTACCCCCTCCCCTGAGGACGGTACTCCCATACTCCATATCCAAGGGGGATATTCGCTACACGGCGAAGTTCGTATTAGTGGTGCAAAGAATTCAGTTTTGGCAATTATGGCCGGATCTGTACTGTGCCCACAAGACTGTCGTCTCCGCAATGTGCCTGCCCTCATGGACATTGAACGCATGGCCGAGATTTTGGCGACCCTGGGGGTAAAACTCAAGCGAGATGGCGACTCTCTAGAAATTGACGCCCGTCATCTCAGCCAATCGAAAGCGCCTTACGAGCTAGTGAGCCAATTGCGCGCTAGTTTCTTTGCCATTGGGCCGTTGCTGGCTCGCTTAGGGGTCGCCCGGATTCCGCTGCCGGGTGGCTGCGCAATTGGTGCCCGCCCGGTTGACCTGCATGTGCGAGGGCTTCAGGCCATGGGCGCGGATGTTCATATTGAACATGGCACGGTTCATGCCTGCATCCCAGGCACCAGTAAGCGGCTCAAAGGTGCCAGAATTTACCTCGATTATCCAAGCGTAGGGGCAACCGAAACGCTGATGATGGCGGCGACTCTGGCCGATGGCGAAACGATTTTAGAGAATGCGGCTCAAGAGCCAGAAGTGGTTGATCTAGCCAACTTCTGTCGGGCGATGGGTGCCAAAATTCGCGGTGCGGGCACCAATACGATTACGATTGCCGGGGTGCCCAGTTTGCACTCGGTAGACTACTCCATCATTCCTGATCGGATTGAAGCCGGCACGTTTTTGGTTGCAGGTGCCATCACTCGCTCCGAACTCAGTGTGTTCCCGGTGATTCCTGATCATATGACAGCGGTGATTGCTAAGCTCAAAGCCATTGGGGCAGATGTGATTCAAGATTCTGGCAATCGGCTGCGAGTGGTACCCGGCGAGTTGCACATTGGTACCGACATTGAAACCTTGCCCTATCCGGGTTTCCCCACAGATATGCAGGCTCAATTCATGGCGCTGTTGACCCTGAGTGAAGGCGATAGTGTGGTGTCTGAAACCGTGTTTGAAAATCGGCTGCGGCATGTAGCAGAGCTAAACCGGATGGGGGCTGATATTCGGCTCAAGGGCAATCACGCCATTATTCGCGGCGTGCCGTTGCTGTCGGGTGCGCCTGTGCTGGCCACAGATCTGCGCGCATCGGCAGCGCTAGTGTTGGCGGGGCTGGCGGCAGGTGGAACAACTAGCATCCAGGGTCTGCACCATCTCGATCGGGGCTATGACAATATCGAAGGGAAGCTCCGGGCAGTTGGCGCAAAACTGCAACGCGTGACCAGTGAGGCGATCGCCAGTGATGCCATCGTCACCCCGTCACCTGTCCCTATCGCTGGGATGTAAGGTCAGGCGATCGCGCTGGTCTATGGGCTTCCTTAGCCCAAGACTCCAGATAAAAAGGCATCTCGCTGAGCGAGACGCCTTTTTATCTGGAGTAACACCACAATCCCGACTGGAAAAGTGTAGATTCAGGCTTTGATTTTGGTGTATGATAGCTCCCAGCAAGTAAGTCTCGTATTCCGAGCGACGAGCCGTAGTTAAAAGCACCCACGCAGCCATACTGAGTCAAAGGAGCGGATAGATCAATGGTATTCCAGTCAAAATCCCGGTTGTCGCGGCAGTTTTTGAGTTTGGTGTTGGTCGGTGTCGGTCTAAGTGGGGCGATCGCCGCATGCAGCCCCAGCGGTCCAGATACAGTTGGCAGCTCTGCCGCTACATCCAAAGAAACAGTCGAGCTAACCCTGGTTTCGTATGCCGTGACTCAGGCCGCCTACGAGAAAATCATTCCTCAGTTTGTGGCAAAGTGGAAAGCAGAGCAAAATCAAGACGTAGTCGTCAACCAAAGCTACGGTGGTTCCGGCTCCCAAGCTCGTGCTGTCATTGACGGCCTCGAAGCAGACGTTGTCGCGTTGGCGCTAGCGCTCGATACTCAAAAAATTGAAAAAGCGGGTCTAATTGCACCGGGCTGGGAGAAAGAGTTGCCCAATGAGTCGATTGTGCACAAGTCAGTCGCCGTCTTTGTCACCCGTGACGGTAACCCCACAGGGATTAACACGTGGGAAGATCTGGCAAAAGATGGAGTTAAAATCGTGACGGCAAACCCCAAAACCTCCGGGGGCGCACGCTGGAATTTCCTAGGGGCATGGGGTGCGGTGACCCAAACTGGCAGTACCGATGAACAAGCACTGGCCTTAACCACAAAGCTCTATCAAAATGCTCCAATTTTGGCAAAAGATGCCCGTGAAGCCACCGACATCTTTTTTAAGCAAGGGCAAGGGGATGTGCTGATCAACTACGAGAATGAAGTGCTATTGGCTAAGCAAAAAGGCGAAAATCTGCCTTTTGTGGTGCCCACGGTCAATATTTCTATCGACAGCCCGGTCGCTGTGGTGGATCAGAACGTAGACAAACATGGAACCCGAGCAGTGGCCGAAGCGTTTGTCCAGTTTTTGTTTACCCCCGAAGCGCAAGAAGAATTCGCCAAGGTGGGTTTCCGCCCCTTCGATCCAACGATTGAAGCTAAATACGCATCGCAGTTTGGCAAGGTAGAAAAGCTGTTCACAGTCACTGATCTGGGTGGCTGGAGCGAGATTCAAACAAAATATTTCGACGATGGAGCCGTATTTGACCAGATTGAGGCCAAGTTAGGCAAATAATTGTAAGACTGAACAAGTTTTGAATTCGGTAGGGGCATGGCACTGCCCTGCCCTTACCCAACACCTGCCCTTACCCAACACTTCTTTAAGTCTGCTTCCCTAGGCAACGGTTGAACCGTCCCTCTTTCTGCATGTCTGCCCCTTTTTCCCTATGACGGCTACTTCACCCAGTCCGATTTCGTCTAAGGCGGATCAATCGTTTTGGTATCGCCTCACCCATCTCTCTTTGCCCTGGAAGGTGACTTGGGTATACCTTTCTATCATGCTGGTTTTGCCCGTCGCAGCCATGTTGCTTAAGGCCGCTACGGTTGGCCCCGCCAAGTTTTGGGAAATTGCTACCGATGAAATTGCCCTTTCTACCTATGTGGTAACCTTCGTTACCGCGTTTATTGCCTCGGCAATCAATGGGGTATTTGGCACGCTGATCGCCTGGGTATTAGTCCGCTATGACTTTCCAGGGAAGCGGATTGTTGACGCGGCGGTAGATTTACCGTTTGCTCTACCTACGGCGGTGGCAGGTCTAACCCTGGCAACCGTTTACAGCGACAATGGCTGGATCGGTTCTCTGTTTGTGCCCCTAGGGATTAAAATCTCGTTTACCCGGCTGGGGGTGGGCATGGCGATGCTATTTATTTCATTGCCATTTGTGGTGCGCACGCTGCAACCGGTGCTGCAAGATTTGGAAAAAGAAACTGAAGAAGCCGCCTGGTGCTTGGGTGCATCCCCTCTACAAACTTTTTTGTTAGTGATTTTGCCGCCGTTGATTCCGCCCGTTTTGACTGGAGTAGCGCTGGGCTTTGCGCGAGCAGTCGGAGAATACGGATCGGTGGTAATTATTGCAGGCAATGTGCCATTTCAAGATTTGATTGCGCCAGTCCTCGTGTTTCAGCGGCTCGAACAGTATGACTACGCTGGAGCCACAGTGGTCGGCACGGTGCTGCTGCTGATTTCGCTGGTGCTATTAGTTGTGATTAATGTTTTGCAGACTTGGGGGCGACGCTATGACGACCGAGGCTAAATCAGCGCTTAGTTACACAAATCCACCCACGCCCAGAACGGCTCCTCGCGCTCAGGGTGCATGGGTAAAGTGGCTACTAATTAGTATTACTATTCTTTATCTAGGCTTGATTTTATTTATCCCTGCACTAAATGTATTTGTAGAAGCATTTAGCGGCGGGGTAGGGCCGTTTTTCGACAATCTCAAGTCTCCCGCATTTCTAAACTCGGTGAAGCTGACGGTGATTATTGCCGCGATCGCCGTCCCGATCAATACCGTATTTGGGCTGTGTGCTGCGTGGGCGATCGCCCGCAATTATTTTCCAGGACGCACCTTGCTGCTGAGCATTATTGACCTGCCGTTCGCCATTTCACCCGTGGTCGCGGGTCTAATGTTCGTGCTGCTGTTTGGCCGCAATGGCTGGTTCGGGCCAGTTCTAGATACGGCTGGAATCAGGATTATCTTCGCCTTACCCGGCATGGTAATCGTTACCGCCTTCGTGACCATGCCATTTGTCGCTCGTGAGGTCATCCCAGTTTTAGAAGAGATGGGATCTGAGCAAGAGGAAGCGGCAAAAACTCTCGGAGCCACCGATTGGCAAACCTTCTGGCGCGTCACGCTACCTAATATTCGCTGGGGTCTGCTATACGGGGTGATTTTGACCAATGCCCGCGCCATGGGAGAGTTTGGGGCGGTATCGGTCGTATCTGGCAACATTGCGGGCAAAACCCAAACCATGCCGCTGTTTGTCGAAGAAGCCTATAAACAGTACAAAACGCCGGAAGCGTATTCAGCCGCCGTGATCCTGGCATTATTAGCTGTTGTTACTCTAGTTTTAAAAGAGATTGTAGAGCGCAAAAGCCGAATTACCGATGTGCAGGAGTAGGGTTGGGCAATCGTGTTTCAGCAGCCACATTTCATGTAGAGACGCGATTAATCGCGTCTCTACATGGCGTTTCTGTTGAGCAGATGGCAAATATCGCCATCCTAGGCCATACCGTTTTCGATCGCCCAGCGAGCTAGCTCTGTGCGGTTATGCAAGCCTGTTTTGCCCAGCATGTTGCTGACATGGCTTTCGATGGTGCGCTGACTCACATTTAGCTCTTCAGCGATTTCGCGGTTTGCCATGCCTCGGGCAACAAACTGCACAACGCGCAGTTCGGTAGGGGTAAGCTCCACATCGAAGGGAACCTGAATTTTAGGCGAATTGTCTAACCCTTTATCTTGCCGCTGAATTAGCCGTGACGCCTGCTTCAGCGATGATTCCACCTGAGCCACTAGCTCTTCCGGTTCAAACGGCTTCACCATATAGACATCGGCTCCGGTGTTCAGCCCCTTAACCCGATCTTGGCTTTGCCCTTTGGCAGATAGAAACAGTACCGGAATCCAGCTCGTGCGTGGATCTTTCCTCACATGCTCTACTAATGAATACCCATCCATCTGAGGCATCATTACATCACAGATGATCATGTCTGGCGTGTCTTTTTGCAGCACATCCAGCGCTTGCTGACCGTGTTCTGCGGTAATGACTTCGTATCCGCGAAATTCTAGATAATCTTTGACCAGCAAAATTAGGTTTGGGTCATCGTCAATCAACAGTAGTCGCTTGTGTTCTCCCACACTGGCTTCCTTTATCATGCTAGGTTACTCGTCATGCCTGAGTTGAGATGAAAACTGGCAGATAATGATATCCAGTGGTCGTAAATAATGTGCATAAAAAATATGAAGTTTGACTTTATAGGTAGCGTCAAAACATGACATTGACTGCTTCTAAAGGATGAATCTGGGCGATCGCACTGCGCCTTATACTCATCTGCACCAACTAATGCACACCAATAGCGTAATCGAGGGGGTTCACACCTCATTACATCATAACTATAGCGATCGCAATCGTCCGGCAGATTCATACCCTTTTGGCAAATGTAATGTTTTGTAGCTAGATTGCTTCAGTAGAATCCTCTAGAGGCGGCAAGGGATGCACCAAAAATGCATACTCTTGCACGATTTGATTCCCTACTAAGTGTTCCCCAATAATACGCTCAAGTATCTCAGGGTTCACACTGTGATACCAGACGCCATCGGGATATACCACTAAAATGGGCCCCTGTTGGCATACTCGTAAGCAGTTTGCTTTGGTGCGAAACACGCAAGATGGCCGATCTGCTGTAGGTGTATCTAACCCTAATTGCTTCAAGCGCTGCTTCAAGTAGTTCCATGCGACTAAGCTTTTCTCTTTGCTACAGCACTTAGGTAGCGTCTGGTCAGCACAAAGAAAAACATGCCGCTGAATGTGAGGTAGACCCAGCGCCTTGGAGCAAGCCAGTAGACTGTCGGATGCCAGGGACGGGGAATCGGAGGAGGGCATAAAAAGTATGGGGGTAGAGTATGGTTGAAAGCCTGCTTACCAAACCATCGTACAGATTGCTAGAAACAGCGCTTCTGTCCACTCCACGACGGCTCCATAGGTGTCTCCGGTGTGGCCGCCCAGCTGGGTATGGAACCAGGCGGCGGTGAGTAGGGCGATCGCTGCCCCCGCAACGGCAGCGGTGAGACTTTGCCGCCAGTGGTCTGGCTGCATGAGGGCAGGCAGACTACTAACTCCTAGCAATAGCAGCAGGCTGGGAACTGTATGCCAGAGAGAGGGCAAGGCGGCCTTGTGAAATGCGCCTTTGCCAGTCGGTTTGAGATAGGGGTAGCGGGCGATCGCCACCTGCTGCCCCCAGCGCCCCCACCCCGCCGCTAGCATCAACAGCAGCCAGCGAGATCTGGACAGGTCGGATAAGGCGGCAGTTTTGAGCAATAGCAGGGCGATCGCGGCCATGACGCCAAAAGCGCCGCTGTGGCTGTCGGCCATCACCTGGAGGCGGCGCGGCGGATCGAGGACGGCTAAGCCGTCTGCTGTATCCATTGCGCCATCCAAATGCAGGCCGCCCGTGATGCCCACCCAGGTCAACACCACTCCAGCACTGCGGGTCAAGTTGGGCATGCCCAATGCCTGCAAGCCGCTATCTATCAGCCCTAAAATGCCACCTATCAGCAGGCCAATTAGGGGGGCTAGGCGCGATACTCGCTCAAATTCAAACGCTCTATGCACGGGCACCGGCAGGCAGGTATAGAAGGCGATCGCGGCCAAAAGCGAGGCGATCGACTGAGACAGTTTCTGAATCACAGGTCGGTTCGGGGTGTATATCTACCCGGCTTACCATATGGCTCAAAAAATAGGTTCAGCCAGAAGGCGGAATCTCGTTCCACAAATTGCCATCATAATCTGGGTAGTGCTGTTGCCAGGGCACGCACCTAAATCCCTAAAGTAATTTCCAAGCTTTACTTTTAGGATTTTGTATCAGGCTACTCAGAAAATATTGAGATACTATTGGTAAATACTTCGTCTCTCTGGGAGGCTTTTCTCTTCCAGGGCAGTTGTGTTTTTTGGCAGTTCGCCAATACAGGCTCACCGGATGACTGATTGCGCCGCTAGTATATCCCTTAAGTAAGTTGCCCTGCCCATCCTAAAAGTTATCATTGTCTGACACCTTTTTGGATATTGCTTTAATCAAGACGATGTTCAAATTCTTTGCTTCATTTACATTAAATCTCTCTCCGGTGTGCAGGCCACCCTCCCCTGCCAGTCATGCTGTTTCATTTTTCTAGACGTTTAAGTCTGGCTACTCTGTAATATTTTCTAGATATGAGCCACAATCAATCCTCCGGAAACGCTAAGCTTCCTGCTCCTTGTATTGTTGACACAGGTATTGTGGTTAACAAGCAAGATATTCAACGTCTACTTTCTGACCTGAGCCGCGTGCGCTATTGCTACATTCAGGATGGCGTTGCTGGCAGCGAGAGTGATGGGTATGTAATGGAGGTGTTCTCTGACCCTCAATGCTCGACGTTGGTGGCTAATCGAACTCTGTACCTCAACGTCCACAGCTTCGATTATTTAGAGCTAAAGCAGCTAGACAACAATCAATCCTGTTTTGATTTGGTTCAAGAGAACCGTCAGCTGCGTCTGATTCCGGTATCCAACCCCGTAGAAGAACAAAGTACGCGACGGTTAAATGCGGCGGCACTGGAAGCCGTTGTCACCGAAGTGCTTTCTGCTGGATGGGATGTTCGCATCGATGATGAAGAGAATTTTTCGTTTTGACCCGCTTAACAAAACTACAGAACTTTGGGTTTTGCCAAAACTAAACGTGTTTACAGTTTAGGATCGTAGACTGACTGAAGCCTGAGCGTTTTTGTGAAAGCGGTGCGAAACAATCGTCCACAAGAACCAAGCAGACGTTAACTGGTTCTCGATCCTTACTTTGGAGTGATGTTTTAGTCACGTGGGTTTTTCATTTCAAAAACAAGCTACCTGTAGTCATACCAAAGCGCGGGCGGGTGTTTTCTCCACGCCCCACGGCATCGTAGAAACGCCTAGGTTTATGCCAGTTGGAACGCTGGCCAATGTCAAGACCGTTGCGCCCGACCAGCTCCGAGCGACAGGAGCACAGATGATTTTGGCCAACACTTACCACTTGCATCTGCAACCAGGTGAGGGCATTGTGGCGGCGGCGGGGGGGCTACACCGCTTTATGGGTTGGGATGGGCCAATTTTGACGGATTCAGGCGGGTTCCAAGTATTTAGCCTCAGCGAGATGCGCTCGATTACCGAGGCAGGCGTGCAGTTTAAGTCGCCCCGTGACGGGCAGATTATCAACCTGACGCCCGAGCGGTCGATGCAGATTCAAAATGCCCTCGGTGCCGATGTGATTATGGCATTTGACGAATGCCCGCCCTATCCTGCCGAGCGGGAAGCCGTCAAGCTGGCGACCGATCGCACCTATCGCTGGCTGGAGCGCTGTGTGGCGGCGCACCAACGTCTGGATCAGGCGCTTTTCCCAATTGTGCAAGGGGGGGTGTATTTAGACCTCCGCCAGCAGGCCGCTGCGGCGATCGCCCAACTCGACACTCCTGGCTATGCCATTGGCGGGGTTAGCGTTGGTGAACCCGCCGAGCTGATTGAAAAAATTGTCACAGCAACGACGCCCTTACTGCCAGACGACAAACCCCGCTACCTGATGGGCGTAGGGACTCACCGCGAAATGGTGCAGGCGATCGCGGCTGGGATTGATTTATTTGACTGCGTGATTCCTACCCGGCTGGCGCGGCACGGGGCAGCGTTGGTGCAGGGCGATCGCTGGAACCTAAAAAACAATCGCTTCCGGGAAGACTTTACGCCGCTCGATGAAACCTGTCCCTGCTATACCTGCCAAACCTTCAGCCGTGCCTATCTCAGCCATCTGCTGCATGCCCGCGAGCTATTGGCGTTTACCCTAATCTCAATCCACAACATCACTGAACTGGTCAATTTTACCCAGCGGATTCGAGACGCGATTTTGGGCGATCGCTTCACCACCGAATTTGCTCACTGGCTGAATAAGCAGGAGGAGGAGTGAGGGATACGGGATGTTCGCGTTGGCGTACTCGTTCCGAGAAGCAAGCTACGCGAATGCGGCTACTATTACAGGCTCCCCAGACAAGGGGCTTAAGCAGACAAGGGGCTTAAGCCCCTTGTTCAAATGTAGGCAAACTTCCGTCGTGCTGTACTGGGGCAGATCTATCTCTACCCCTTTCTGCCAAAACCGCGTCCTCGGTTGGTGGAGGGAACGCAGAAGCAGGCTTCAATTTGCGATCGCAGCATGTCGTGATCTAGATTTTGGCCAATCAGGACGAGCTGGTTTTTAGGAGTGGTTTTCCATTCGCTGTCGTCTAGGGAGAACCGCTTGCCGCTGAGGTGGAAAATGTGGCGTTTGGGGCTTTCATCAAACCAGAGAATGCCTTTGGCGCGAAAAACCGAGCTGGTGAGCTGGTGATCGAGGAAGTTCTGGAATTTCTTGATAGCGAAGGGGCGATCGCTCTGGATGGAAACGGAGGTAAACCCGTCGATCGCTAAGTGATCGGAGTGGTGGTGCTGTGGCTCGACGTGGTCGTGCTCACAGTGCCCGTGATCGTGGTCGCAGGCAGAGTGATCGTCATGCTCGGCATGGGACGCATGGTCGTGGTCATCGTGCCCGTGCCCGTCGTGCTCGCTATGGCTATGGGCAGGGTCGTGCTCGTGATGATCGTGCTCATGATGATCATGCTCGTGATGAGCATGATCATGGTCGTGCGCTTTAGCATCGGCACCAAAATATTTATCGGTTTCAAATAGACCCACGCTGAGAATCAGCGGCAGGGGCACTTCCGAATGATTGGTGCGCAGAATCCGCGCCCCTTCTTTCACATCTCGAATTTTGACTTCGAGGGAGTCCAAGTCTGCCTCGTCTACCAGGTCTACCTTGTTGAGTAGAATGATGTCGCCGTAGGCAATTTGGTTGTGGGCGGCTTCGCTATTGAACAAATCCAGGCTGTAGTTTTCCGCATCTACCACCGTCACAATCGAATCTAGCCGGGTGAGGTCGCGCAGCTCTGTGCCTAAAAACGTGAGGGCGACCGGAAGCGGGTCGGCTAGCCCTGTTGTTTCTACGACTAAGTAGTCAATTTGATCTTGCCGCTCTAAAATCTTGTAGACGGCTTCCATTAAATCGTTATTGATGGTGCAGCAGATGCAGCCGTTGCTCAGTTCTACCATGTTGGTGTCGGCGTCGGTAGAGACAATCAGTTCGTTGTCAATGCCAATTTCACCAAATTCATTCACCAAAACAGCAGTTTTCAAGCCCTGCTGATTGGTCAAAATGTGGTTTAGCAGGGTGGTCTTACCGCTGCCCAAAAAGCCCGTAATGATGGTCACTGGAAGCCCCCGCTTAGAGTCATCCATGACGGGGGACAGAGGAGACGATTGCTGAGGAGTAACGGCGGATTGCATGGTGCAGCAAGCTGAGAACGTCAGGGGATTGATGGTTAAGACATCCAGCAGAGGAGTATGCTAGCAAAGGAGTTACTCCCGCTATGCAGAGTCCTAGCCGAAGCGGCTTAAGCATTTATTATATAGCGATTCCTTACACCGCGATTTTTAGTTGCCGCTGGCGCAGGTTGTTGGGTTGAGAACTACCTGGCGCAAGGCCGTTAACGAAATAAACTAACGAAATAAACTAACGAAATAACCGAAAGCACGGTATTCCACAAACTTGACGTCCCCTCCCCAGCACTCATGACCCTAACGCTTTATAACACTCTCACCCGCCGCAAAGAACCGTTTGAGCCGCTAGAGGCTGGCAAGGTGAAGATGTATTACTGCGGCGTGACTGTGTATGATCACTGCCATGTCGGCCATGCTCGGGCCTGCATTGTTTGGGATGTGGTGCGGCGATACCTAGCATGGCGCGGCTATGAGGTGCGCTATGTGCAGAACTTTACAGACATTGACGACAAGATTCTTAACCGGGCACGAGCTGAGGGATCGTCGATGGCAGCGGTATCGGAGCGCTTCATCCAAGCCTATTTTGAAGATATGGCGCGGCTGAATGTGATGGAGGCGGACGAATATCCACGGGCGACTCATACGCTGGATGGAATTAAGCGGCTGGTGCACGAACTAGAACAGAAGGGCTACGCCTATCCGGCTAACGGAGACGTGTATTATGCGGTGCATAGCTTTGCGGGCTATGGCAAGCTGTCTGGCCGCAAGCTAGAAGACATGCAGGCAGGAGCTAGCGGCCGGGTGGATGCAGCCGATCTTGATGCGCCGAAGAAACGAGATCCGTCTGACTTTGCCCTGTGGAAAGCGGCCAAGCCAGGAGAACCGGCCTGGGAATCGCCGTGGGGATCGGGGCGTCCGGGCTGGCACATTGAATGCTCGGCCATGGTGCGCGATCGCCTCGGTGACACGATCGACATCCACGCAGGCGGCAATGACCTGATCTTCCCACACCACGAAAATGAAATCGCTCAGTCTGAAGCGTCGACCGGGCAGCCGCTGTCGCGCTACTGGATGCATAACGGCATGGTGACGGTGAATGGTGAAAAAATGTCCAAGTCGCTGGGCAATTTCACCACCATTCGCGATCTGCTGGATCGAGATGGAGCCAACCCGATGGCAGTCCGGCTATTTATTTTGCAGGCCACCTACCGCCGCCCGCTCGACTTTACAACGGAGGCGATCGCCTCCGCTCACAAGTCCTGGGACACCATGCGCGACGGGCTGCTGTTTGGCTATAAGCACGGCCAGCAGTTGGGCTACAGCGATGTAGACGACAGCTCCTTTGGCAATCCCGAATATATGCGGATGCCAGAAGACAGTAAGGCCGTGCGCCGATTTCGTGAATCGATGGATGATGACATCAACACGCCGGGAGCGCTGACGGTGCTGTTTGAGCTGGCCAAAGACTTGCAGAAAGAAAGCAATCGCCTCACCCACGACGGCAAAACCCTGGCTGATCCCCAAACCCTGCGGAGCCAGTGGCAAACCCTGGTGGTACTGGCACAGATTTTGGGATTGGCCGCTAGTCCCGACGTGGGGGCGCAGCGCGCAGCGCCCCTACAGGAGGCTGAGATTGCCGCACTAATTCAGCAGCGGGCAGTGGCCAAGCAAGCCAAGAATTGGGCAGAGGGCGATCGCATCCGGGATCAGCTAAAAGCCAAAGGCATTAGCCTGATTGACAAACCGGGCGGGATCACCGACTGGATTCGCGAGTCAGGGTGATCCGCAGGGTTTGGCAGAGATTAGTTTTGAGGAGATTAGTTTTGAGGAGATTGGTTTGGAAACCGTAGACACGTTGTCGTCTGTAGATGGGATGCCCGCTGAGGAACTGTTGGCGATCGCCCGTGCCCTGGGCTGGGGAGCTGCCAAGATTTTGCGCGCCTACTATCGGGGTGAACCCTGGCAAGACGGCACCGCCCGCGAACTGGAGATTCAGAACCAGAAAGATGGCCCTGTCACCGCCGCTGACCTAGCCGTGAACCGCTACGTGCTCGACCATCTCCATTCCGTATTGGGGATGGAGAATTTTGGCTACCTGAGCGAAGAAACCTACAAATCGCAGGCGTCGTTTGCCCCGTTCCCACAAGAGCGGGTATGGATTCTTGACCCGCTGGATGGCACCCGTGACTTTATCGACAAAACTGGAGAATATGCCTTTCACCTAGCGCTGACCTATAGCGGCAGACCCGTACTGTCGATTGTCACCTGCCCTGAGCTAGAGCGCCAGTATTTTGCCACCTTGGGCGGCGGCGCGTTTGTGGAAACGCCGGATGGCACGGTGCAGCGGTTAAGTGTGTCGAACTGCGATCGCCCCGCAGACCTCTCGGTAGTGGTCAGCCGCACCCATCGCGACGAGCGATTCAAAGCGATGCTGCAACAGCTACCTTGCCAAAATCAGCTTCAGGTCGGCAGTGTGGGCGGCAAAATTGCGGCGATCGTCGATCAGCGCGCCGATGTCTATATTTCCCTGTCGGGCAAATCTGCCCCCAAAGATTGGGACATGGCCGCACCCGAACTGATTCTCACCGAAGCGGGGGGGAAGTTTACCCACTTTAATGGCGATCCCCTGACCTACAACACAGGCGATGTCAACCAGTGGGGTGGGCTGATGGCCAGCAACGGAGCCTGCCACGAGCAGCTCTGTGCCGCCGCCAGCCGCATTCTAGACGAGCTAGATCGAGCGTGACGCCTAAGCCGCCTTACTCACCAGCTTCGCTTGCTCAATCTCGCAGCGAATCACCTTGCCATGATCGTCGGTTAGCTTGAGATAGCGCAGCCCGACATCGGTGACCTGAAACCGCTGCCCGCGCACTTCCACCAGATCGCCAAAGTCAATATGTGGTAGAAGCGGCACAAAAACGCTTTCAGACCGCATTTGGCGTTCAATTGCCTGCTCGACCAGCGAGAGTTGCTGCTCCAACTCTTGGACTTGACTGCGGCGATGGATGCGCTCTTCCCAATCGCGATGGCGAGGGCTACCCGATAGCCCCAATTGGCGATCGCGCATGGGTAGATTAGTACTCACTAATAGCCAATGTTTGGGCGTTAAAAAGTCAGGTTCAATCCGAATGCCGGG
>CASBQX010000233.1 GCA_949127925.1 Synechococcales cyanobacterium PMM_0002 | reverse complement strand
TTTTGGGTACAGGGCGGCGGCGGCGGGGCGGCGGATGGACGGCAGGTGGAGGGTTGAAGCCGATCGAGGTGGGTCGATGCGGCAGGTCTACCCCGAGCGCTTCGAGTCGAGAGCGAGGAGAGTGGAGCCGATCCGGATTTGCAGACGTGGCAGATTGATAGGCAGACTTTTCTGGTTTTCGACCAGGTTTACGCGATTGTCTGCTGGCTCCCACTGAATTTGCCGTGTGTCGTACCATCCTCGCCCTCTATCCCTCGTTTTTCACACTCACTGGTGTTGGTGGTTAATGCTCGTAGTGCAGGCTTCCAGCCTGCGCGGGCAAGCTGCCCGCCCTACGATAGCTAAATTTGCGCCGTCTTCTACTAGGGCACAGACCGTTTACTCCGCATCCCCACCTCAGCTCTCGGTCAAGCTAAGTGTTGATATTAACGAATTTCAGGGTAAAGACTGCAAGATTTTTGATTCCTATTTCTTGATGCTTTTTTTTGATGCTTTTTTGGATTTTAATGTATGACGTGACCAATCATGACGCGATCAATCTCAGTTAGCCAGTAGCGATACATGTGCTGCTACGACGCGCCATCCGTCTGAGGTACGAAGCCAGGTTTGGCTTTGCCGACCGACCTGTGCCGTGGTAGCACGATAAAATTCGGTGTTGGCGGTGGCAAAGTCGTCGCCATAGGTGGTGATCACCGTGTTTTGTAGCGTCCGAGCCAGTCCGGCAGCGGCGCGGTTGACCCGAAAGTTGGCGATCGCCTCATACCCATAGAGATTCTCAGTGGCTCCATATCTCAGGGTATGGGGGCTATGCCAAAACAATTCATCTAACACAGCCACATTGTTGTTGACCAATGCGGCCTCATAGCGTGCAAACGCAGCTGTCACTTCGGCCACAGTAGCGGGGAGATTAATATCCATCAGAGTATAGAAAAGATTGATCAAGACGACGTTTGGTAGGTGCAATCATAGGGCAGATCCCTGTAAGTTAGGGTGATGCAAACATCCAAACATGGGCTTGAGTGCAGCTTGCATGAGAAAACGTCTGCCACGGTGGCTTTACTGGATTGGGCTAGGACTCGGAGTGTTAGTGCTGACGGCAGTGCTGCCAACGGTGCCTGTTTTGTTGCAGGGACTCTACTCGGCCCTGGGGGCTACATGGCGAGCAACAATTGATCTGCTCACTATTACGTTGATTACGGTTTTGTTTGCTAGCCTGCTGGCACCGCTAGAAGCGCTGGGCTGGTGGGCAGGTTGGTATGGCGATCAGATCCAAACGGACATTAGCCCTGGCACCTTAGCGGAACCGCTGATTGCGGGGCAAGCAGTGCGGCGCTACGTGGTCTATCTGGATGGCATTTCTCAAGCTCAGCACCTCTATATTCCTGAAGTTGAGCGGTTTTTGCAAGAGCTGGTCACGGCTTTGCCAGATGATATCGTGTTGATTAAGGGAATTATTCCCTACTCAGTATTAAACAGGCCACTGACCGAAGATCGGCTGCTTTCTTTCTTTTGGCGCATGGCTGATCGGCTCCAGATGAACCCAACTGGGGGCATTTTGGGTCTTTTGCTAGCCACCACCATCAACATTCGCAATGTGCTGACCGTGAGTGTCGTCGCCGACCAACGCTATGGCCCAATCTACAATCAGGGAACGGCACAGATTATTCACAATAGCTTGCTGACGCACGGATATCAGCCGGGTGGCGGGGTGCCCCTGACGCTTTTGGGGTATAGCGGTGGCGGCCAGGTGGCGATGGGCGCGGCTGCGTATTTGAAGCGATCGCTCAACGCTCCAATTGATGTAATTTCTCTGGCGGGGGTGCTGAGTGGCAACCACAATGCTCTGGAGTTGGAGCATGTCTACCACATTCGGGGCGATCGCGATTGGGTCGAAAAAGAAGGATCGATTTTGTTTCCCCGCCGCTGGAAGATTTTTTTCCTGTCTGATTGGAATCGGGCTAAGCATCGGGGCAAAATTACGCTGGTTTCGCTTGGCCCGGTGGGGCACAACGCGGGCACAGGGCCTTACAGCACTACGGCACACTTACCCGACGGGCGGACGCACTTGCAGCAAACGGTGGAGCTGATTGCCAGCATCGTCCAGGGCAGTTCACCCCTGGTTAGGCGGACGCAGGTCAGCCGGCTGGGCAACTACGACCTCTATCACCAGGCGGCGTTTAACCGTCCTGAGCATTACCCGCTTCAGCAGTCGCTTGATCCAGATTTGTATCGGGCGATCGCCCCCTGGATGGGACGGCTGATTTTGCCCCACTGCAATCGGCGGCGGCAGGTCAAAGGGGCGCTGTTTGAGGTGTATCATACCGAGCCGGGATATGAGCATTTGATCGGTCAGCAGGTGCCTTTGCGCTGGGGCAAGTCGGTGCTCATGCCTTCTTACCTGCGCAGCGTCACCAAAGACCTTTACTTTAGTGAAGAAGCCGAATACAGCATGAGTCAGGGGCTAGTGCATCCCTATCGGCTAGATCGCTGGCAGCAGGTGAACCCGCTAGAGTCGCTAGCAGGTGCCCGCCCTTACGACGATGTGGTGGTCAGGCTGAATGCGGTGACCGTGGAAGAGGAATCTGAAGGCTTGGCGCTGTATATCACCGCAGAGCCAGTTCAGATTACGGGTCGCTATTATGCATTGGTCAAAATTTTGGGGCGGGTGCCAGCGGTAGACGAGCCAGACCCCCACAGCATCGCGGCTCGGATGGCGAGTTCTGGGTGCTCTACGGCTCCAGATCTAATGACAGACCTAACTCTAGTTCCCGATTCTGGCTCCGATTCTGGTCTAGAGTCTGATTGGTTTCGCGTGGTGCATTTCAACCC
>CASBQX010000232.1 GCA_949127925.1 Synechococcales cyanobacterium PMM_0002 | reverse complement strand
GTTAGCACTTCTGTGCCGCCAATGATCATTTTTTCTTGGCCAATTAGCGGCGCAACGCAGGGAGTGGTGGGTGCCAAAATCAGATCAACGTGCTGAAATAGCTCTCGAACGCGATCGCGATACCAGCGGCGAAACCGTTGGGCTTGCACATACCACTGTCCGGGAACCATGGCACCCGACAGGAAGCGATCGCGGGTACCGGGATCAAAATCGTAGGGTCGCTGTTTCAGATTGTCAAAATGCAGGGTGCTGCCTTCGCAGGTCGTAATCACGTAGGCAGCAGCCCGCGCTCGGTGGGCTTCGGGAATGGTGACTCGTTGCACTGCGCCCAATGCCTCAGCGACCTGTTCAACGGCGGCGATCGCCTCCGGTTCAGCTCCGGTGGCAAAATAACCATCGGCGATCGCAATTCGCAGCCCCTTTATGCCTAAGCCAAGTTGAGGCAGACAGGGTTCGGGCGGGCGGCTGGTACAGACCGGATCATGGGGATCCGCTCCCTGCATCAGGTCAAAACTGAGCGCCAAATCGCGTACCGAGCGCCCAAACGGGCCAATGTGGTCAAAACTGCTGGCAAACAGCGCACACCCCGACCGAGACAGTCGTCCATAGGTGGGTTTGAGGCCAAAAATGCCGCATAGCGCCGCAGGCACCCGAATTGACCCATTCGTATCTGAACCCAAGCTGAGAGGCACGAGTCCTCCGGCAACGGCGGCGGCTGAGCCACCCGACGAGCCACCTGCCACTCGCGTCAGGTCGTGGGGGTTGTGCGTTGCGCCGTAATGGCTGTTTTCTGTGGTAAACCCATAGGCATACTCGTCCATATTCAGCCCGCCGACTAAGACGGCTCCCGCCTGCCTCAGAGCAGCTACGGCTGTCGCATCCTGGGTGGCTGGCTGATGGTCTCGATTAATTTTGGAGCCAGCCAGGGTCACTAATCCGGCAATATCAAACAGGTTTTTGACCGCAAAGGGCACCCCCGCCAACGGTCCTGGATCTTGCCCAGCCGCGATCGCCCGATCCACCGCCACCGCATCAGCCAGAGCTTGCGCCGTCATCACGTCGGTAAATGCATTCAAAGCTCGATCGCCTGTGGCAATGCGCTCTAAGGCATGACTCACCACCGTTTTGGCGCTCAGTTCGCCTGCTCGGACTGCCGTAGCAATGGCTGTCGCATCGGCCTGATTTAGATCTAGAGACATTGGAATAGGGGGAAATAAGGGTTGAATACTGATAGATAAATGGGATGGATGGCCGCGTTAGGGCTGAAAGATGGGCGCAGCCTCAATCTCAGTGGGCAGCGCAAACTCTAACACGAGTTGGGCGATCGCGGCAGTCCGGATTATATTGTCCACCACACCGGGTCTACAGTCTGGCGGAATTGGCAAGCCCAAAATCTGCGACATCTGATCAACATACTGTTCTGGATTGAGCACGAGTTCGGGAACGTTGGAGGAGGTCATGCCACTGTGATGTGAAAGATGCCCCTCAGTCTATGCGGTCGCTTCTTGTAAAATCAAGCACCTGGCTCGATTAAGCCTGCCATAGGGCAAATCTTCTAGAGCCATGCTCCGGTCTCTGGCCCCCGTAAACCGTTAGAATACGCTGGGTATCATGGTGTAGGCGGAGCATTAGCATGGCAGAGGCAACGATTGGGATCATTGGTGGCAGCGGCCTGTATCGCATGGAAGCACTAAAAGATCTGCGCGAAGTAGACATCAATACACCCTTTGGCAAACCATCAGATGCCATAATTTTGGGCACATTAGACGGGACGCCTGTTGCCTTTTTGGCGCGACATGGACGCAACCATAGCTTGATGCCCTCCGAATTGCCGTTCCGAGCTAACATTTATGCCATGAAATCGTTGGGCGTAGACTATTTGATTTCGGCTTCGGCGGTGGGTTCTCTCAAAGCGGAGGCCAAGCCGTTAGATATGGTCGTACCCGATCAGTTTATCGATCGCACTAAAAGCCGAGTCTCGACCTTCTTTGGCGAGGGGATTGTGGCTCACATTGCTTTCGGTGACCCAATTTGCAAAAATCTGGCAGCAGTATTGACAGAGGCGATCGCCAGCCTCAACCTGCCAGACGTTACTTTGCACCAAGGCGGCACCTACGTCTGCATGGAAGGGCCTGCCTTTTCCACCAAAGCCGAATCCAACCTCTACCGCAGTTGGGGGGCTACCATCATCGGCATGACCAATCTACCCGAAGCCAAGCTGGCGCGAGAAGCTGAAATTGCCTATGCTACCCTAGCGCTAGTCACCGACTACGACTGCTGGCATCCTGACCACGACAGCGTCACGGTGGATATGGTAATCGGTAACTTGACTAAAAACGCCGTCAACGCCCAGCGGGTAATTCAAGCCACTGTCCGCCACCTCAGCCAAAACCCGCCCCCTTCCGAGGCTCACACAGCCCTAAAATATGCCATCTTGACGCCCTTAGACAAGGCTCCGGCCATCACCAAAGAAAAGCTGGGTTTGTTGTTGAAAAAATATCTGTAGATCCTGTGAACCGAACGGCGCTTTGCCTACACCTTCTTCAAACTGAGCGAGTGGTTCTTTAAAGAATCTCTACTCTTTAAGCCACTTAGATCCGATATCCTTTCAGAACCGTTCTAATCCGATCTGATCTGATTGGTCTAACCCCGTTAGAAATCATTTCGATCTCAGTTAACGAGCTATACATAATACCGAGACCTGGCCATCATGAAAGATGAAGCGTTTGGAATTGTGCCGATTTTGCGGCAGGAGGACGGCGAGAAATTTTTACTGATTCAGCACCATGCAGGGCATTGGGGATTTCCTAAGGGACATGCCGATCCAGGTGAAACGGCGATCGCCGCCGCCCGTCGAGAGTTTGAAGAAGAAACCGGGATCACGGCCTACGAGCTATTAGGGGAAACGTCTTTTGCGGAAGAGTACAGCTTTATCCGTCATAAAATCAATGTCAGAAAAACGGTGACGTATTTTCCGGCAGTGGTGACCTCTGATGTGGTGACCTGTCAGGCCAAAGAGATTAAAGACTATGCCTGGTTGCCCTATGAAGCTGCCGTCAAAAAAATTACATTTAGCCCTGCTCGCCAGCTATTGGTTAAGGTCTACGATCATTTGAAGCAGTCGGGCACACGATAGCGCCAGGGGCTGGATCACTGTTTGAGAATCAAATCAGCAGGAGCTGGATCTGGAATTCCAGGAGAATGGATTGAGGTGTATCGCTACTATCTCTGCTTCTGGGCTATCTCACCCTAGGACGTCCCTGCTATGCTCACCCAATCGTTTCCTCATGCG
>CASBQX010000231.1 GCA_949127925.1 Synechococcales cyanobacterium PMM_0002 | reverse complement strand
TGTTCGGCTAGATTGCCAACGTCCCTCGCCAGTTTCGTCAACCTTGCCTAAAATTCATGACACAGTATTACCAGCCAGAACATTTACCCCAGTTTGGTCAAATTAGCGAAGGCAACCCCGAACTCGCGAAAAAATTCTTTGATTACTACGGAGCTGTATTTGCCGATGGGGCGCTGTCAGCCCGTGAAAAAGCCTTAATTGCTTTGGCGGTATCGCATACCGTGCAGTGCCCCTATTGCATTGATGCCTACAGCAAAGAATGCCTGCAACAAGGGTCAGATTTAGAACAAATGACCGAAGCAATCCATGTGGCCACTGCCATTCGCGGCGGTGCCTCGTTAGTGCATGGCATGCCAATGCTAGACCATGTTAAGCAGCTGACTATGTAAAGTCAGCGTCAAGTCTGCTGCCGATGGCTAAAGAATCGGATTTAGCTACCGAAGGAAGGGGCGATACTACCGAAGGAAGGGGCGATCGCGACCATCAAACCGCAGCCGTCCAAACCCCAGCACCTGCCCGTGAGCCACGTCCCCTGGCGGGAACGCCTCAACTCGAAATAGATACGTACCGTCAATTTGGGGATTACGCCGAGGGCGTAGCCCGATCGTTACCGTCGTCCCTGATGGCACGGGTGGATCGAACGTCAGGGCGATGGTTTGCGTCTCTCGATCAAAGACGGTTTCACCCAGCGGTAGATCTGCGCCGCGATCGCCCCTCGTACCCACAAACGCAAAACTAGCCTCAGGATTAAACAGTACCCGTCGGGGAGCAGTCGTACTATCTCGTTGATTAATCACGACCCGCTGCAACGGCTCCCCAGAGTCCTCGGGCACCTCAATCGTAAAGTAATACGTAGCTCGTGCGGCTAGCGTATTTGAGCGATTTGTGGCCGCTGCCACTAGCCGAGGTGGCTGCACAAAGTACACCGTCCCATCCGCTAGCTGTACCGCTTGCCCTATCGATGGCGCTAAGCCACCCAGCCCTAGTACTGCTGCCAACGCCATGCCAAACTTGGTCGAGAGTTTCCTGTTCATGCTGTTGTTTAGGTTAAGGTGTTCAGGTTAAGGAACAAATGAGCCGCTAGATCTGCCTGAAACTGGTCTCCCTGAAACTGTCCTCCGGCTACCGCCCCTTTAAGGCGATCGCCACACTAACGGCCAGTAGCACCAATAACCCAACCCAAAACATGTTGCGCCGGAGCCAAGCTGTAATGCTGCTCCCCAAACTGGGACGATACTCTAGGTCTAAAACAGTCGGCTGGAAGCGGTTGTGGTACAGCGTGCACTCTTTAGCATGAGGGCGTTGAGGAAACGTACAGGAATCATCGGCATCGTATGTGCAGGTTTCACACAGCACCTGCTCTGCCGCCGCGCGATAGAGCAGCACACCCGGATGGCCATACGCTTTAAGCGTCACTCCGCAATGAGGACAGGCGATCGCATCAGTCGCAACCAATTGATGACAACGGGAGCACTCAGTCATAGCAAGATTGATCAAATTTGGCAGGTGTACAAGATCAACAAAAGTTGCAGCCGCTTTGCCCTCACCGCTCACTCCATAAACTTGCGCTGCTGAAACGCTGCCGATTCCGTTAGCTCGTAGGTATCACCCATCGCAGATGCAAACCGAGCTTCTACCTGGGCTAATTCCTCTGGCGGGATAGAATGCCATTGCTCTGCACTTTCCCACCGCACAACCGTGACTATCTGGGTTAAATCATCGGGGCTAATCCAAACCTCTTTACCCAAGAAGCCAGGGTAGGTTGCCAAGGCCGCCGTCCAAATTTCATTGTCTTGCTGCACAAACTGTTCTCGCAACTCTGCCACAACCTTAAACTTCAACCACTCAATAACCAAAGTAGATCACTCCAAGCAAAATAACAGCGGCACTCGCGGGTTGGGGTGCTCACTCTAATTTTACTGCGCGCTACTTGGAACTCGCTTGCGGACGGAAATCACTACCAAAATCGCCTGAATACCGATAAAGTTTGAGGGCAACCCATTTGCCAGAATAGAACAGTAGATCATCCCCATCTGGCTCTCTCTAGGTAGATTTTAAGAAAATGGACAATAGCAATTTACTGAAACAACTGCTCATGTTGGGCATCGGCACCACCTCTTTGGTGGCCGAGAAGCTGCGAGACGTGAGCGACCAGTGGGTTACCGATGGTAAGTTAGACCCAGAGCAAGCCACGGCATTTATCAACGATATGATGCAGCAGCTTAAGAGTGAGCAGGGTAACTTTGAAGTCCAGATGCAGCGACAGCTCAAAAATGTTTTGCAAGATTTGGGTGTGCCTCGTCAAAACGAAATGGATGAGCTGCGGGGACGCCTCGATCGCCTAGAGCGGCAAATGCGCGATCTGGAAAATCGGCAGTGGCGCTAAAGAGGCGAGTCGATGCCAAACTTTTCTGAGTCATCAGAATTTTTGAGCCAGCTAATTTCTCGTTGCCGCTCCCTTCCCAGTGCGGTATACACTAAGAAAAAGTTAGCTTAGCGCTATTGGCGTTCAGGAGGTTTTTGTGCGGGAAATTCTCATTAGTTTGGGGGTCATGGTAGCTTGTTGCCTATTTCTGGTAGTGGCACAAATTACAGGGTCGCGGCAAGCGGCGATCGCCGCTTCCCTTTCCACGTCGCTGTCTTCCCCAGCAGCGATGACCACAATAGTTGAAATGTCAGCCCCTTTAGAGAATCCCATCCTGGCTGCCCCCATCCTGGTTGCCAGTGCAGATACTAGCGGCAGTACCGCAGAGGAGAATGCCAACGTGAGCGAAGCTGAATCGGGTTTGAAATATACCGAAACTGAATCGGGCTTGAAATATATTGATGTAGAGGTGGGCACGGGAGCCACCCCCCAGTCTGGGCAAACGGTTGTGGTTCACTACACCGGAACCTTAGAAAACGGCACTAAGTTTGATAGTTCACGCGATCGCAACTCGCCTTTCTCGTTCAAGATCGGCACGGGTCAGGTGATTCGCGGTTGGGACGAAGGGCTGAGCACCATGCGAGTTGGCGGCCAGCGTCAGCTGATCATCCCTCCCGAATTGGGCTACGGGGCGCGGGGTGCAGGCGGCGTGATTCCTGCCAATGCCACCCTGTTGTTTGATGTGGAGCTGCTCAGAATTGGCAGTTGATCTGCTTTGCGCTAGTAGTTCTTGACCCTAGCAGTTCAGCCTCAACAAGCCAATTTTTCTACAAATTAAAATTCAATTAAGCCAGATGGGTCTGCGCCTGTGCCGTTTTATTGCGGCTGCGCTCTCCTATCTGGCTTTGATTTTATATAGTTTTATAACGCTTTGCCGCTAGTCGTTTCTTTGCCATATTGCAGTGGGAATAGCTAAATCAAGCTGATCACATCAGAAATGAGTGGTGCCCATTTTATAGTCACTGCCGACAAAAATATACAAAAATCATTACTCTCCTTTTACTTCCGTTAGATCTTGTACCCAGCGGGAAAACTAGATACAGAATCCAGATCAGGATCATTAACCTGAATCGAATCAAGGTTCAATCCAGATCTAGTGTGTCTCTATGGTGCTCAACTCAGTGCCAGCAGTTTATGCGAGCTGAGTTCTGCCACAGAGCAGGGTTGGGTGCTTGGTTGCCCTCAGCCTGTGATTGCCGTCCTCTTGATTGATTAACCCATCCGCCTTCAGAATTGTTGAGAATATCTTATGGTGAGCACAATTCCTCCTTCCGCCAAACTAAAAAATCCTAAGAAGCACAATCACTATGGATTTCGAGATTTCTTTCAGTTTGACGCCGACAAAGGCACCATTTTGGACTGGAACGGTAGCCAAAACCTGCTGACAACTGAAGATTTCATTATTGGATTGGTGGAAGGGCTAGAAGAAGAAGTAGGAGATGCGTCAGCAGCCATTATGTATACCATTGGCTGCGAATGGGGACAAAAGGATGCTTTCTTCTTTGAGAAATGGTTTGAGAAAGAGTTTGACCGCAGTATGCGTCAGGCCAACCTGATGTTTTTGCTAGAAACCTGGTGGTGGCCGTTTACCTCTCAAGGCTGGGGGCGTTGGGAAGTAGATATGGGCGATCGCAAACAAGGGTTCATGTTCATCAACATTTTCGACTCGGCTGTGGCTCGGACGTTAGGCGATGTCGGTAAACCCGTGTGTTATCTCTATGCTGGGCTGTTTGCTGGGTTTTTTACAGAACTGGTAAAAAAACAGCTGAGCTGTATTGAAATTCAGTGTTACTCAATGGGTGAAACCTACTGTAAGTTTTTAATTGGGGGACAAGACCGCATTGATGCCGCTTCTTTTTGGTTGAATGAGGGAGCTACCGCCCGAGATATTGAGAAACGTCTGCGGGTAGGAGATAACTTGAAATGAGCGTCAGAACCCCACTTGCGACCAACGGTTCAACCTCTCAATCCTTGCAATCCTTTCAATCCTCTGCGACCTCTCACTTTTCTCAATCCTCAGATTCAGACTGGTTGCAGCTCAGTACCCAACAATTTTTCAGTCGCTTCAACTGGGACGATAATCCACCTGAGGTGCAACAGCTGCGCCAAAACACGGTTGCAGGCAGCACTGCGCCTTTGAGTATGACTCTTTCGGTTAGCCAGTTTTTTGGCGCAATCAATTGGGAGGGTGAGGCGATCGCCCAGGCTCACCATGCCGTTCAAGCCTCACCCGACGCTGGCCTCAGCGGTGCCGACAGCTTCACATTAGACACCTTCTCAGACCTATTTTGAGCTAGCTCCTCTCCGCTATTCCCACCTCATCCCCACACGCTATGCACCCACAGATCGAATCCGCCTTTAATGAAGCCGAGAATCGCTACCTTCACCCCGAAGAATTGGGCGTTATCACTCAATATGTAGAGTCTTTGCCAAAACGGATGCAGACCTACTGCACTCTGCGAGACAAGGAGATGACTATTATGCAGCAGGTGGCAGATCAATTGGTGAAAACGTTACCCGGTGAGACGACCGAAGCATTAGAGCGCAGCATCAAAAATGCGCTGTTGGTCATGCGTTACTGTGCGATGGGCATGTTGCTGAACAACGAAGCCTTTGTCAAAGAACGGTTGCACACCTGGATGGGGCAAAGCATGAAGGCTTATCACAGCGAAACAGTTGACTCTGCCCTCTATGAGCTTCTCACCCAAGCTCTGAACCAGTCTCTCACCCCTCAACAGCTCAGCTTTTTTAACCCAATGCTGGCAGCAGCTCAAGCCGAATTCTTGCCACAAGATCAGCCCTTAACCGCTGCTGCCTTAGGCTGGTAATCGCCTCATCCTTTAACCACACTCCTCCTTCTAACCTCATGATTTCTGTTGCTGACTTACTCGTTAACGATCGCATTCCCGGTAGCTACTTCGCCACTGATGCCTACGTGCGCAGTGATTTAGAAATGGGCTTGCTAGAAAATCGCCAGGGCGATCGCCTGATTGCCTTACCCGAAACCCTGATTCAAGCGATTTACAGTGGGTTAGATAAGGAGACGGGGCAGGCTTCCCGGCTTGTGCTGTTTAACTGTGGACGCTGGTGGGGTAAGAACTTCTATGCCCGGTTTTGTGCAGAAGTGACTGACTACTACGGCACGCCTCTGTCTAATATGGCCATGGTCGAATTTATGCAGGCGCTGCAACAGTGTTGGATTACCCATGGCTGGGGTAAAGTTGACCTCGATCAAAGCCATCAGCATCGGGGTTTCTTGGTGGTCAAAGGCTGGAACTCGGTCTTTGCTCGATTGGCGCTCAAGCATGAGCAGCCGGTGTGTTATTTGGAAGCTGGCATCTTGGCCGCTTTCTTTAGCCAGCTGACGGGTAAAGATTTGCACTGTATTCAAACCACCTGCGAATCCATGGGGGCAGACTGTAATCGCTTTGTGCTGGGGTTGGCCAAACGGTTAGAACCAGCAGAGACGATGGTGACTAACTTGGCTCACGATGCCATTATGCAAGCGCTCTGTGGCGAAAACTAAGACTTGGCGCTAACGAGTGCACTAAACTCTGAAGTGCTGGTCAAGTTTTTGTGGTGATCTGCCTCGATTTGCTGTTCTTTTGACTGGCCATTTGCGCGTGCTTATCCCCCCGTCCCGTCACCTAGGTAAAGAGCCGAGTCGCTCGAAATATCGGCTTTTAGGGTTGGTTGGGCAAGGGCAGTTCGGTCGGGTGTTTTGTGCGATACATCGGCAAACTGGAGAATTGGTAGCGCTCAAAAATTTAGAGCGAGAGCGGTTCTCGACCCATAAGTTTTTGCGAGAACTGCGATTCTTGCTGAGTTTGCAGCACCCCAATATTGTGACTTGCAAAGCCTTAGAACATACTCCAACCGGGCGCTGTTTGGTGATGGACTATTGCGAGGCAGGAACGCTGCGGAGTTTGATGGATGATGAGATCAAGCTGGCGCTGCCGCAAAGTCTGAAGCTGGTGACTGATATTTTGGCAGGGCTAGAACATGCCCATAGCCACGGCATTATCCACTGTGATATTAAACCTGAAAATATTTTACTCAACGTTCAAGCCTATGGCTGGACGGCTAAAATTTCTGATTTTGGCATAGCGCGCTTAATCCAGGAGCTGCCAGAGCTACCCACGGATCGAGGAAACACCGGATCTCCAGCCTATATGGCTCCCGAACGGTTTTATGGACAATATTCTCCAGCCTCAGATATTTATTCGGTGGGGGTTTTGCTGTTTGAGCTGTTGGCCGGACACCGACCTTTTTCGGGCATGCCGCTGGAGTTAATGTCGGCTCACCTCAACCAATCGGTCAAGTTGCCGGAGTCGATTCCAGCCATCTGGCAACCGATTATTGTCCAGGCACTGCAAAAATTGGCAGCGCGGCGGTTTCATTCGGCGGCGGCTATGCTGGCGGCAATCGATCAGGTAATGGCGATCGCCTCTCCGCTCTCGGGGACAGAGTTACCTCTGCTAAGTCGGCCCCTGCTAGGTCAACCTCTGCTAAGACAGCCCCTGCTGCAACCGATCGCTCATTTCCCACCGAGTCCCTTTCAATCCAACGTTCAGCAGTCCTTAGCTGATCCCTGTACTTGCCTTACGGCTCTGGTGCCAGAGGCTCTCAAGCCCACCCTCAAGCCCTTCCCTGGACAAGTGGAGGTGTATGTAGCCAGCCGTAATCATGTCATGCGACAGCGCTATCTAACGGCAGCATCAGAGTCTCCTATGGTAGAGCCTCCTGTGGTAGAGGCTCCTGTGGCTGAGGTTGAGCCTGCCCGCTCCCAGTTTGCTGTGACGCTGCCGTGCGAGATTAATGAGTTGTTGGTGCGGCCTCAGGGCTGTTTTGCGATCGCTAATCGGGCTGTATATCTACTGACTCCAGCAGCCAACGGCAAGTCTGGATTCTACGAGCAAACGATTGCGACCTCGCAAACCAATAGCGTTGCGGCCATCGAAGCCAAAGGACGCTGGTTAGCAACGGCCACCCTAACAGCGGACAGGAAGCCGGGTGTGTTGACCTTTTTCCCACTTCCCCATGCAGCTAGTGTTGGATGGCTGCCGCCACAACCGCTGGAACTAACTCATCTAGAATCGACTCACCCCACCCTAGACTGGCAGCCCCAGCGGTTGATTGCGCTAAATGCTCGCCAGGTTGTTTTAGTATCAAGTGTAGTTGAGGCTCCAGGTCGTGATCCCACCCGGTTGAGCCAGCCCCATACCAGTCTGAAGGTGTTCACGCGGCGCGGCGATCGCCTGATTCGATTGACGCT
Source organism: Synechococcales cyanobacterium PMM_0002 (assembly GCA_949127925.1). Lineage (GTDB taxonomy): Bacteria > Cyanobacteriota > Cyanobacteriia > Elainellales > Elainellaceae > CASBQJ01. Next base: position 644 of record CASBQX010000231.1, on the reverse strand, counting down.
GCCACTGCTGCTGGGTCAGATTGTCGAAACGGCCATCCCTTACCGATTGGTGGCGACTGATCAAAATGACCCCTATGCGCTGGTGATGATTGACCTGATGCCGCTGCGCATTACTCGCCTAGGACTAGATCTAATCCCGCATGTGCTGGCGTCTACCTGTTGGGGCTATGTGGTTGCAGATGCTCAAGGGCAGCTGCTATTGCTCGACGAACAGGGGCAGCGAGTAGGCCGAGTAGATTGCCCTGCCCCCGTAACGGCGATCGCGCCCTTTCATACTCACGGTATCTTGGTCACAGCTCAAGTCGGCGATCGCAGCACCCTCTACATTCTCGATTTAAAACAGTTGAGTATTGATTTAATGTTTTAGTCTCTAATATTTTAGTTTCTGATTTAGAGGCACAAAAAATTCACATACCCGCGATAGACCCGACACCTAAATGACAACTGCATTGTCTACATTCAATAGGTAATCGGGTCAGTATGTAGCCAGACCCTCAGGACATTGACCTTGTACCTATGCTCAAAGATTCTCAAAACAATACTCGCCCATCCGCTATGAAGCAGCCTTTGCTTTACTTATCGCTGATTGTATTGGGTGCTGGAACGGTAGTAGCAGGCGATCGCTTCTTGGCCGCTCAAACCAT
>CASBQX010000230.1 GCA_949127925.1 Synechococcales cyanobacterium PMM_0002 | reverse complement strand
CCATTCGGCAGCGATAGAAATACGATCTGGCAGCGATCGCCAATTACCTCCAGATCCACTGGTTCGACAACCAAGCTGATCCGATGCCCTAAGTGAGGATAAATTTCGGAAAATGGCTTGCCCGCCGTGCTGTCGCCCCCCAAGTACACAAGTTCAAGCAGGGGGTGATCGACCAACAGCCGCACCAGCTGAATGCCGCCATAGCCCGATGCGCCAATAATCCCGACAGGTATACGCTCTGAATCACCCATGATGGCTGGCCTTTAACAATTGTCGTTATGTAGAGTGGTTTTGGTGAGAATTGAGTGCCTAAAAATTTAGTCCCTGAGAATCCAGGGTTTAAGCATCTCTTGGCTGAGGATTAAGAATCAGTAGCCTAACAATAGACCAAGCTGAACCCCGGTGCGATCTGATTTTTGTCAGATTTTTGTCAGATCTTTGTCAGTGACATCGAACCAAACATTCTGCCATTCAGCCGCATTTTGGTTCACGCTAGATTGCCTCACCCGAACAGAACGCCCTCATCATAACGCCCGAATCCCAGTTGAGATAGCGGAACGAGATACAATTGGGCTAGAGGAGAACTTTAAAAAAGTTAACAGTTTTATTCTTTTCAACTAGGATGGTTAGGAACTTTCCGTGGAACCGCTTCAACCCAACGAAACCAAACTCTTGAATTCCCATACCCCCTTTCAATTTGACTCGATTGAATCTGCCTTAGCAGATTTGAAAGCGGGACGCATGCTTGTGGTCGTAGATGATGAAAACCGCGAAAACGAGGGTGACTTAATCTTCGCCGCCCAGTTTGCCACGCCCGACATGATTAATTTCATGGCCGTAGAAGCGCGCGGGCTGATTTGTCTCGCGATGACTGGCGAGCGGCTCGATCAGCTCGATTTGCCGCTGATGGTCAGTGCCTACGCCGACGAGAGTGAGCAGACTGCTTTTACCGTCAGCATTGATGGCGCTGTCTATCTGGGCGTTTCGACCGGCATTTCGGCTGACGATCGCGCTCGCACCATTCAGCTGGCGCTAAACCCAGCTAGCAAGCCCAGCGACCTGCGCCGCCCAGGGCACATTTTCCCACTGCGCGCTAAGGATGGGGGCGTGCTCAAACGGGCAGGCCACACCGAAGCCGGGGTGGATCTGGCTCAGATGGCGGGTCTGTATCCGGCGGGGGTAATTTGCGAAATTCAAAACCCCGATGGGTCGATGGCGCGGCTACCCGAGCTAATCAGCTATGCTCAGCGCCACGGATTGAAGCTGATCAGCATTGCTGATCTAATTAGCTACCGCTTGCAGCATGAGCGGTTTATTCGGCGAGAGGCAGTAGCAGACATGCCAACCCAGTTTGGCTTGTTCAAAATCTATGCCTACCGCAATATATTAGACGGGTCAGAGCATGTAGCAATCGTCAAAGGTGATCCCGCTACGTTCAAAGGCCGCTCTGTGCTGGTGCGAGTTCACTCCGAATGTCTGACTGGGGATGCCCTCGGGTCTCTGCGCTGTGACTGTCGCATGCAGCTTCATGCCGCGCTAAAAATGATCGACAGTGCCGGGGCAGGTGCTGTGGTCTACCTGCGGCAAGAGGGGCGTGGGATTGGTTTGATCAATAAGCTTAAAGCTTACTCTCTGCAAGATATGGGGCTAGATACCGTAGAGGCAAACCAGCGGCTAGGCTTCCCCGCCGACCAGCGCAACTATGGCATGGGTGCCCAAATTCTCAATGACATTGGCGTGCAAAAATTCTGCCTGATTACCAATAATCCTCGCAAGATTGCTGGACTCAAGGGCTATGGGCTAGAAATGGTCAATCGCGTGCCGCTGATTATCGAAGCCACCAGCTACAACGCCGACTATTTGGCCACTAAAGCCGAAAAGTTAGGCCATTTGATGCTGCAAACATATCTGTTAACCGTAGCAGTTCAGTGGCAGGATGATCCCAGTATCACAGAGCGCTACGATCGCCTCGAAAAACTTCGCTATTTGGCCAAAGCGCACAATCTGCTGGTGCAAGAAGAGGCTCGCCCGGTGGCGATCGCGCTCTTCAACCGAGCCTCATTGATTGTTCACTTTGGCTTTGACCAATCTCATCCGCTGCCCGCTGACTGGTATCACCATCCCAATCATCCAACAGCCGCACCGTATGGGGGGGCGATCGCCAAAATCCTGGACGACCTAGCCACCTGGCCAACAATTCAGCAGTTGGAGTTCATGGTCTCTCCCGGCACCGACCCAATGATGAATCTGCAAGTCCAGATCGATCGACAGCTCTTCCGGCTCGATCATGCGCCTACCGCCGTTCCGCCCTCCCAGGTCTGCCAAGGGTGGGAGACCCAGCGGATTTACGTGTTTTCCAATCACGTCCCCGCCGACTAGTCCAGTGACCTAACAGATATCCCAGCATCGCTAGGCCATCTGTTAGGCCATCCGTCAGGGCACAGCCGTGGCAACGGATCACTCAGCCGGTAAGTTGGGATCTTGTTTTCCCTTAGGCTTCATATTATTCAACGCCTGAGCCGCCGCTTGCTCCAGGATTTTCTGAATATCATGCGGCGACATGCTGGTAGCAGGTTTAGCGGTAGCAGGTTTAGAGGTAGCAGGCTGAGTCCCAGCGGGCTGAGTTCCGGCAGGCTGGTCAGCCAGCTTTTGTCGAGGCTTGTCCGTCCAGCCACACTTGGCACAGACCTGACGTCCAGACGATTTTAAGGGTAATCCCAACCGATAATTGCACTTTGGGCATTGTTCGAGCGGCATAGGCTATGCGTTAACCAGAGCAACTAGACAGCACTTAGATTTTAAAGGCGATCGCCAGCTTTATCGCCAATATCGCCAACGTTGAGGCGATCGCCCGCTATGAGCGTCCCAAAAGCTGCCGCAGCCGAATTTTAGCGGTGACATACAGGGGTAGCTGATAGTATTCAACGGCTAGCCAACTCACTATTAGCAAATGCGCAAAAAATGTGCAGCCTAACCAAACGGCAGGAAACCATGCCCCCTTACTGCCGGGTAACGGCGGAAACGTATGAGCCGATAGCCAGATTAGGCCAGACGGTAGCACCAGCAACACCACTCCCACAACCCCGAGCACCAGAGTCAAATTGCGGTCTTGCTGATACACCGACTGCCATCTCCAACCGTTCCAGCGCCAAGCCATCGGCTGAGAACTGTCTACCACCTGAATCGACTGGGTGGTTAAGTTTGCCGTAAAAATATGGCGACAAAAATTACAGGCAAACGCATCCATTAGCGTCAGTTCTGCAATCTGCCCATGGCGGCAAACTGGACAGATATAGCTATCTTGCAAACACAGCTGCCGTTTTTCCGATGCAGCCTCAGCCTGGGATTTTGCATGGCGGGAAGCCGCTGGTTCAGGGGATGACATCATAGGACGGGCACCTAGAGAGCACTCAACAATGAGCTAACATCCCCAACTTCTCGCACCACTTCCACGCCGTTTTCTTCAAAAATCACGCGTGGCTCTTGGCTGCCCCTCATCTCAATGCGCTTCACGAGCACGCTGCCGTTGCCAAGATAATCGCCGACGCTGACCGGGCGACTGGTCTGTTCGTTAGGAACTTCCACAATGATGCTAAGGCGATCGCCCACATGAATAGCACCACTGATCCGAATTTGCCGAGCCAGACTAGAGGGCATGGCCGCAGGCGCAGCCGGAATCGCCGCGCCTGTTGGGGCAACGGCAACGGTAGGCAGCACCCCGTTGGGTAAGGGGCGTGGGGGCAACGGGAGCGGTGCAGCTGTAATTACAGTTCCAGGGCTTTGCAGTAGCTGGGGAGCGGCTGGCACAGCACTTGAGGCGACCGCTGGCGCTACCACCACTCTAGGATTGACGGCAAGCGAGGCAAACGGGTTACTGCGACCTGCGCGCACTTGCGGCAACCGCCTCAGGGGGTCTGTTTTGGAAATTAGGCTTTCGGGCAACGTTCCTTCCGGCAGAGTGTTGGCGGCGGCAGTGGCCGCAGTGACGGCAGGAGCGCCGGGAGGATTACCTGAAACATCGACAGAGGCTAGGGCTGGATCTGGCGGGAAGCTGGCAGAGGCGATGGGGGATGGACTGGAGGCGATCGCCGAACTGCCCGTCCCCGATGGGTCAGAACCAACCTGATTGCTACACCCGACGCTCAAAGACAGTAGCCCGCCCACACCCAATGCCCAAATCACTCTCCTCATCACTCAAGTACCCACAAATATTTGCAAAAAAGCCTAGTTTCCAAATATGTCCACAGAATACTCCCGATTCCCACAAGCAGACCATAATTTCTAATGAAGCGGCTGCCAGAATCTCATAGAAAAACTTTCTAGCCCATCGGCATCAGCCAAAACATAATGTTACTGCTGACCCGTTGCTACTGCTGACACCTGACACATTAAGCCGATAAAAATCGGGATGACAGGATTCGAACCTGCGACATCCTGCTCCCAAAGCAGGCGCGCTACCAAACTGCGCTACATCCCGGCAAACCACCTATCAGTATAGCCTGCTTTTGAACCAGGAATTAGAGAATTTCAAAACTAATCGCAGTTCTTACGAGCAAGCCGATGCAGAGCCGATGCCATTCGGACGTCAATCAGGATACCAAAACATCCCCTTAATGCCCTCTGGATCAGACATAAACCCTAAGTTTCGGTAAAAATCTACCACTTGAGGGTCAGCAAACAGCGTAATATTGCTGATGTCTTCACTGCGCAATTTTTTGATCACCTGTTTCATCAAGGCTTTACCAAGACCCTTGCTCTGGTAGTCAGGATGAACCACCACATCCCAAATGGTTGCGTTAAAGGCGTGGTCAGACGTAGCCCGCGAGAACCCCACCAGTCGGCGACGGACGCCCTGCTGTTCCCACATTGAAACGACTAAGAAACTGTGTTGGATGGCTTTCTTCACCTTCCGCAGGGGACGGCGCGACCACCCTACGGCATCACACAGTTCTTCCAACTCGTACAGGTCAATCTCACGATCCGTGCTAAAAAAGATGCGCGTTGCACTATTGGGGGACGTTCCAGCATTCGCGGCGTACCCCTCGACTTGGGCTGGCTTGGGTGCAGCGGCAACATCGGAAGCACTAAACAAGCTTTTCCAGAAACCCATGCGAGTCGGTGAGGGGGGTAGAGGATCAAAAATAAACGGTACTAGCTAGTATAGACTGTCCTTTGTTTTCCCGGCTTCATCTTGCATAAATCCTTTTAAGCAGGCAGCAGAATTAAATTAAAACCTCTAACCCCCGGCGATACCTGCCATGAAAGGTATGATAGGGGGCTGAATTCTGGATTTCATGTGGATTTGATTGTAGTAGTGTTCATAATTCATTCTTCTATTGTCTTTTGACTCGAATCGGCAAAATTAAGCATGAGACTGGATGCAATTTATGAGACATTGGCCTACAGTTAGGTTTTTCTGATAGGTTTTCTACGCAGTGAAACGGCAAAGCGTTGGGGCTAAACGTCACAGCCAATGATTCACAGTCTAATGACACTCTAAGCAGCCTGACCTAGTTATCCTCAGATCAACCGTGTACCGTTGGACTGGCAAGCAAGTTTGACCTCTAGTTTATGGCTCCGGGTTTAAAATCATCGACGCTGGAACTCTTGAAGCGCTTCAATCGGGCGTTTCCACAGTTTTATGAGCAATTTGTCAGCAGCGAGATTCAGCTCCAAAACTTGAGGTTGGCGTACCAGCTTTATAAAAGTCGGCAAGCTGTAATTGAGCTGAAGCCGGAGGGCAATAAAAGTGCCCTGCATTTTGCATATCGCAATCAGTCGTTTTTGTTAAGCGACATTTTTGGGGTGCTAGCAGCCTACGGACTAACCATTCACAGTCTCAGCCTCTACGGCCAAATTTATCCGCCCATGCTGGTGTTTAGCAAGCTGGTCGTGTCGCGGGGCAGCAAGGCGCTAACTGAAAAAACGGCGGAGAATGTCTGTCGAGCGATTCGAGAAGCGCTGGGCGGGCGGTTTGAGGTGGAAGAGATGCTGGCGGTTGAGTTTAACCTAGATGCTGGATTGGAGCAGGTGGAAACAGAATTTTATGTAGACCCCGTGTTTCATTTACCTGCGCTGTTGATTGAGGCCGATAACCAGCCGGGGCTGTTCTATAAAGTGATGTATGCCATTTGGCAGGAAGATTTGCTGGTCGTGAATGCCAATCTGCTGGTGTGGCGTGGGCGAACGCGGCTCATCCTGTATCTACTGGGGCCAAATGAAAGTCTCATTCCCGAATATTTGGGGCAGAAAATTGCCGAAGGGATGCGGCAGCGGCTGTTGGGACGACGGTTCTAAGGATGGGCTGAGTCTAGTCCAGCGTTACCTTCTGCCATTCCTCGGGCACTACTAGATCGATTAAGTATCTAGATCGAGCTAGGTCGAGAACGACCCGGTTCGTCGTTGTTGAGGGTGCCCCGGCTATGCGTTTACCATCCGCGATTTGGCTGCGGGTTCTACTGTGGGTTTTGGTTGGGTTGCTGCTGTGCCTAGGGATCAGCTGGCGGCAACGAGGGGCAGCTCACTTGCCTCAACCGCTACTGCCGCAAGATCCGCTGATTCAGGTCTATTTCAACCATTCGCAGGCATCGCTATATCGAGAGCCATATCGGCACCAGGAGCGGCTGGGCGATGATTTGGAGCAGGTGATTGTAGAGGCCATTGGAGCAGCGCAGGTTTCGGTAGATGTGGCGGTGCAGGAGCTGCGGTTGCCTCAGATTGCGGCCGCCCTCCAGCAGCGACAGCAGGCAGGCGTCAAGGTGCGGGTGATTTTGGAAAATACCTACAATCACCCATTCAGCAGTGTGTCTTCGCCAGATGCAGAGCAACTAGAGGAGCGCGATCGCCACCGCTATCGGGAAGGAATCCAGCTGATCGACACCAACCACGACGGCCTGCTAGCTGCCGACGAAATTGCCAAAAATGATGCCCTGGTAGTATTACAGACCTCTCAAGTGCCGATTTTGGACGACACCGCCGATGGCTCCAAAGGCAGCGACTTGATGCACCACAAATTTATCGTGGTAGACGGGCAACGGCTGCTGCTAGGGTCGGCAAATTTTACGACCTCAGACATTCACGGTGATTTTGCTGCCCCCGAGACCCAGGGCAATGCCAATCATTTGGTGCAGATTCAGAGTCCGGCTGTAGCTCAACTGTTTACAGACGAGTTCAACTTGATGTGGGGAGATGGCCCAGGGAAGCTGACCGATAGCCAGTTTGGCTTGCAGAAACCCTACCGCCGTGCCCGTTCGATTCAGCTCGCTGCTGGCTCACGGGTGACGGTGCAGTTTTCACCCACCTCGTCTGCCCGCACTTGGGACGAGAGCGTCAATGGGTTGATTGGGCGATCGCTCTCTGTGGCCACCCGGCAGATTGATCTGGCTCTATTTGTGTTTTCTGATCAAGCCCTCAGCAATGGGTTGGAAACATTGCACCAGCGAGGCGTTCAGGTGCGAGCGCTAATCGAATCGGGGTTTGCCTTTCGCTCCTATAGTGAAGCTCTAGACATGCTGGGAGTAGCGATGCCAGACCAAAGATGCCGGCTGGAGCTGGGGAATCAGCCATGGCGCAGGGCGATCGCCAGCGTTGGGACGCCTACCTTACCGGAGGGCGACTTGCTGCACCACAAATTTGCCATCATCGACGCGATGCGTGTGATCACAGGCTCCCAGAATTGGAGCGCGGCGGCTAACCACAGCAACGACGAGGATTTGCTGGTGATCGACAACCCCACGGTAGCTACCCATTTTCAACGCGAATTTGAACGGCTCTATGCAACGGCAGCGCTGGGCGTGCCGACTTGGCTACAGCAAAAGGCACGTCAGGAAAACGCTCGCTGTCGCTCAGCCCACGGGCTGCCGTTCACCCCTTAACCCTTCTGACCGCGTTATCCTGAAATAGACCGACTGCATTCAGAAATTCTCTCCCATGACCCAACAACCTGCCCGTATCTGCATTCTTGGGGGTGGCTTTGGTGGGCTATATACCGCCCTTCGCCTCAGCCAACTGCCGTGGGAACCGTTGCAAAAACCGGAAATTGTACTGGTCGATCAGCGCGATCGCTTTGTCTTTTTGCCTCTGCTATACGAATTGTTGACGGGAGAACTGCAAACCTGGGAAGTTGCCCCACCGTTTTCTGAACTGCTGGCCACCACAGGGATCCAGTTTCACCAGACGGCAGTTACCGGGATCGACCCAGAGGCGCAGCGGGTCTACCTGGCCGACGAGCAAGTGTTGCCCTACGATCGGCTGGTGCTAGCGCTGGGCGGAGAGACGCCGCTGACGATGGCTCCGGGCACCGCCGAACATGCGATCGCCTTCCGTACCATCGACGATGTCTATCGCCTACAAGAGCGATTGCGGGTGCTAGAAGCCTCACCCGTCGATCGGATTCGAGTGGCAGTGGTAGGCGGTGGCTACAGCGGCGTCGAGCTGGCCTGTAAGCTGGCCGATCGGTTGGGCGATCGCGGTCGAGTCCGTCTAGTCGAACTGAGCGATCAAATTCTGAGAACATCGCCAGAGTATAATCGCGAAACAGCTACTAAAGCCCTGGAAAAACGCGGCGTTTGGGTCGATTTGGAAACCAAAGTCGCATCAATTGGCGCTGACACGATCACACTGGAATATAAGGGCAACGTAGACACACTGCCCGTGGATGTGGTGATGTGGACAGTGGGGACTCAAGTGCCTGATGTGGTCAAAGCCCTGCCGCTGAAGCATAACGAGCGCGGCCAACTGGTCGTTTGCCCAACGCTACAGGTCGTCGATCGCCCCGACATTTTTGCCCTGGGTGACCTAGCCGACTGCCGTGATGCTGAAGGGCAGCTAGTGCCCGCCAATGCCCAAGTGGCCTTTCAACAAGCCGACTATGCTGGCTGGAATATCTGGGCCTCGTTGAGCGATCGCCCGCTCCTGCCATTCCGCTATCAGCACCTGGGCGAAATGCTGGCGCTGGGCAATACCGAAGCGACTCTGACGGGAATGGGCGTCAAGCTGGACGGGTCTGCTGCCTACATCGTCCGTCGTCTCGCTTACCTGTATCGGATGCCCACCTTTGACCACCAGCTGCGCGTGGGGCTAAACTGGGTCACCAAACCGCTGCGCGATTTACTGGCGCGGTAATCGGGTCTCAGGCCGTGGCCACCCTTGCACCATGCACCACGGCCATAGACATCCGGTGCGCCGCCTTGAGAAAACTTGAATCCAACCCTGAATCTGGATCAAGCAGCAGTGTCGTTTGGCAAAAATTGGTCTATCGTGTGGATGTATTGGGCAGGTTACAGGGGCGTGGATAGCTTACAGTAAATCCACTGGCTCAGTTTCTGACCGCTGGCCACTGCCCTAGATTACGCTTCTAACGCACTGTCTATCTAGCGTCTAACCTACCTGGCGCTTAACCGATCTAGCGTCTAACGCACTGTCCATCCACGTTCTGTTATTCATTTACGAATGTCTAGTCAATCCAATCCTAACGTGCCTGAAAATCCCTCTGGCCAACCTGTCGCCGCCCCACAGCCTTCTGAAAACCCCTGGGTAGAAGCCATCAAAACTATTGGGTTGAGCGTTTTTCTGGCGCTAGGCATTCGAACGTTTGTGGCCGAGGCTCGCTACATTCCTTCGGAATCGATGCTGCCGACGCTAGAAATAAATGATCGACTGATTGTAGAAAAAGTCAGCTACCACTTTCAGAAACCTAATCGGGGAGACATTATTGTCTTTCAGCCGACCGATCAGCTAAAGCAGCAAAATCCTAGCCTGAAAGATGCTTTTATTAAGCGGGTGATTGGCTTGCCGGGTGAAACGGTAGAAGTGATGAACGAGCGAGTGTACATCAACAACGAACCGATTTCCGAAAGCTACATCGAATCACCTCCCGACTATCAATGGGGTCCCGAAGTGGTGCCTCCCGATGCTTATTTGGTACTGGGTGATAATCGCAACAACAGCTACGACAGCCACTTTTGGGGCTACGTTCCCAAGCAAAATATCATCGGTCGTGCGGTCGTGCGCTTCTGGCCTCCTGCCCGTGTGGGAGAGATTAGCCCCGATCCCGCCTATCAAGATCAGACGCAGCCCCCGACACCGCCCGCAGCAGCGCCCCCGGCACAGCCTCAGACACAGCCGTAGAAACTGGAATAAGTTTTGAGTTTTAAGTTAGCCGATCAATTCAACACTCCCTCGCTCCCCAGCAGACATCTGGCCACACTCAATCACGGACTATCCCCAGGTTTGGATCACTCGTCCAACAATCTCTTGGCCTAGCCAGGGTGTATTGCGGGCAAGGGATTTGAGCGTTTTTCCTGAAACTAGCCAGGGATGGTGGGGGTCAAACAGCGTCAGCTCAGCGATCGCATCCACCTCCACCGCAGCAGGTGGCTGGTGCAGGCAACGGCTGGGATCGCTGCTGAGAGTGCGCCAGAGAGTCAGTGCTGAGAGTTTTCCTGACGTGACCAGGTGCTGCCACAGCAGCGGTAGCGCCAGCTCTAGGCCAATCGCGCCTGCTGGGGCTTCGGCAAAGGGCACCGTTTTTTCTTCGTAGGTATAGGGGCAATGGTCGATGGCGATCGCCTCAATCACGCCATCGTTCACCGCTTGAATCAGGGCAGCTTGGTCTGCTGGGGTGCCCAATGGCGGCTCTAGGCGCAAATTTGGGTCATAGCGTTGCAGGGCTTGGGTATTGAGCAGCAGATGCATCCAGGTGGTGCTGGCGGTAATCGGCAAGTGGCGAGCTTTGGCTTGGGCAATTAGCTCCACGCTGCGAGCGGTCGAAACCCGCATGAGATGCACAGGAGTACCAATTTGCTCTACACATTCCAGCAGGGCAGCTAGGGCGGCAGTCTCGGCGATCGCAGGCGCACCCGGTAGCCCCATCCGGATCGAATCGGAGCCTTCTCGCATGACGCCGTTGCCGCGCAGTTGCAGGTCACAGCAGGCCAGCGCGATCGGTTTTCCTAGAGCCTGGGCATATTCTAGCGATCGCCGCAGCAGTCCCCAATTTTGAATCGGCATCCCATCGGCAAATCCGACAATGCCCGACTCTGCCAACTCGGCCAGCTCGGCCATTTGCTGCCCCGCTGCCCCAACGGTCAGCGCCCCCCAGCACTGGATCTGCGGCGATGGTAACTGGACGTGCGATCGCAGCCACTGCACCATGGCAGCATTGTCCACCGCAGGGCTTGTGGTCGGCAATAGCGTTAGCCGCGTAAACCCTCCCGCCGCTGCCGCCGCCATCAGAGCATCTAGCGTTTCTCGGGACTCAAACCCCGGCTCACCCGAATGGCTATACAAATCAACTAGTCCTGGCCCCAGGACTAACCCGGTGCAGTCTTGCACCACTGCCTCGGCGGGGGCAGAAATCTGGGGAGCGATCGCCCGAATCCAGCCGTCCACAATCAACACATCCGTCACCCGATCGCCATGACGAACCGGATCGAGCAGCCGCACCTGGCGCAGTAGGTCAATGGACATCCGCTACAGCGCCCCTGCCGCTGTGCGGTCTAACACGCCGCTATCGAGATGGGTGGTGATGTTGAGCGCTTGCATCACAGGCGTGCTGCCAGCACCTTTGGGGTAATCGATGACGGTGACAGCGCAGTTGCCCTGCTTGAACGTCCAGAAGTGGCTAGCGCCTCGGTTGACCAAGTAGCAGAGGATGGCTTTGTTGATCGCATCGTGAGCCACCACCAGGGTGGTAGTGGGTCGATCGGTGGGTGCCGTGGCCACAATCGAGTCCCAGGATGCGATCGCCCGTTCCCAAACCTGCTGCAAGTTCTCTCCAGCCGGCATCTGCACGGTTTCTGGCGCGTCTTTCCAGGCAGCCAGCTCATCGGCATAGACGTCCTGAATTTCTTCTTCCAGCTTGCCTTCCCAGAGTCCATGGCTAATTTCGCAGAGGCGCTCGTCTAGCTCTAGGGGAATATGAGATCGAGACTGGAGAATAATTTCTGCCGTTTCCTTGGGGCGCAGCATGGGGCTACTCACGGCTCGGTCGATCGTTACATGTTCAAGAAACGCAGCGGCTTTTTCAGACTGACGGCGACCTTGTTCATTCAGCGGCACGTCTATTTGCCCCTGAAACCGCTTCTCCCGGTTCCAATCGGTTTCGCCATGCCGCACCAGCAGCAGCCGAGGGCCTGTTTGCCCTGCTCGCTGCGTGGGCAACGGTTTATCTAAATGCGCCGTCAGGTTGACGGATTCGAGCTGCACGGGCTGACCCAGTTTGCCCGAGAAGTTGAGGACGTTGATGGCGCAGTTCATTTGCCCAAAGGCCGGGTAATTCGTCGCTTCTAGCCCCACAGCAGTGCAAATTAGGGCACGGTTGATGCCGCTGTGAGCCACCAGCAAGATGGTTTCTCCCTCGTGGGCTGGTAGCACAGTCTGCCAAAACTGCCGCGCTTGGTCATACAGAGCAGGCACGGGATAAAAGGGTTGCAGGCCGTCGGGAGTAGACCGCTGCATTTGCAATTCGTGGGGGCGATCGCGCCACAGTCGATAGGCGTCCGGAAACTGTCGCTTCACCTCGTCAAACGCCATCCCTTCCCAATCACTCAAATTAATTTCCTTCAGGTCATCGGTGAACTGAAGCACGGGCGGCTGGTCTACGGTCGAGAGGATAATTTCAGCGGTTGATTTTGCCCGTTTTAAGGTGCTGCTGTAGGCGGCATTAAAGCGGATTCCCTGAAGGGCGAGGCCAACTCGACGCGCGCCCTCGCGCCCTTCATCAGTCAGGGTGGACTCGTCGCAGTGCCCCTGAACTTTGCCCAAAACGTTGTAAGTGCTGATGCCATGACGCACTAAGATGACGCGAGTAGCCAGGGCGATACCCTCCAGGAATATTAGGTGTGAATCTAGGTGTGAATCGATCACGAATGGGAAGCGATCGCCCAAACAGGAGCATTCTACCCTGTTCGTTCTCCCAATCCTCAAGAAATCGGTTAAGCAGTTACCTGAAAAACAGTGAGATAATGCCAAAGAAGCGTTTCCAGCTTCCAGAGAGAAGAGTTTTGGTTTGGCAATGACGGGGTGGCATTCACTCTACTCATTGACTGAATTACCGCACTCTT
>CASBQX010000229.1 GCA_949127925.1 Synechococcales cyanobacterium PMM_0002 | reverse complement strand
TTCTGCCAGAAGCGTTAAAACAGTACCTTGCCTACTGGCAGCGGTCTGAAGCGTTGCCCAAATGGGATATCACAATTGTCCCTGCTTGATTGGGATTTTATTTTCCCGCATGTCCCTAACCTAGCGTTCTACTACCTGACAGCCGCCGCAGACGACCAGGCCAAACACTTCTACCGAGACGCACTCCGTCGAGGCGCACCTACCCCCCTCATCCGTATGGCGCTTCAAGATTTGGCAGACTTTCTGACCGTCTTCCCCAACCATCGGCTGGCTCGTGGGGCACAGCAGGTACTCCAGAAGGAATTACAGCAACGGTCAACAGAGTCTTGAATTGAGCTGAAGCGTTGCATTCCAGGCAAGTCGTTTCCATCCTTAACCGCCAAGACATCACCTCGCAGCTCAAAACTTCGCCCTTTAAGCTTCAATCTCCGACCTTGGAGCCTGAAAGTTGTAGTTCAAGCCTGCAAGCATTGACCTCATTGCTCAAAATTCCGAGTTCAAAGCTCCAAGATTTGACCTTTGAACTCGGAACATCAGCCTTAGCGGTCGGACGTTGCACCTCAAAGCTCGGAGTTTAGAGATCGGATCTGCAATGGGGGCGATCGCGAGGTAAAGTTTCTGGGTTGAGTGGCAGAGCCACTTGAAAGGCATTCCCAGCTAAAAGCTGGGAACGAGAACATCCCCAATCAGATAAATTGGTTGCAAAATACGCTTGCCAAAAACTCAATTTTCCAGTACGGTTGTTTTTCAGTACAACCAAATGTCCCTAATCTAAAGCGTCACCTGGAAGCTGTACCACCAGCCCCAGGCGACTAACCCTCAAAACTGCGAAGACAGTTCGGAGGGCTAGCTGGCAGTTTATCACTCCACTAGCCACCCTGACTTTGCTATGGCCGCGTGCCGCAGCATGCAACCAGCAGGGTGGCTTTGATTTTGGGTATCGCCGCAACCCATTTTTAGTGGAGTGAAACACTGCTATGACCTACAATCCAATTTCGCTATACCCCACCAACCCCGACCCGCGCATTTTGACGGTGCTGGTAATGGGCACCGCAGACAACGTGCGTGCACACATTCTGCGGCAACACTCCCTTGGAGTGGCTGAGGCGGGTAGCTGGAGTAAACTGATTCCCGTGCCCAATTGCCCTGGCAAAGTCATGGCTGTGCTCAATCGTCTGATGGCGTAGTTTGCCTGTACGCAAAGATCCCCGACTTCTACGCCGAGATCAGGCACTATAGCTGAGTTTTAGCCGGAAGTCGGGGATCTAGACACAGGAAAGCCAACGCCTACATCAGAACCGGGTTAACGACCGTTGTCCCCTACGGGTTTTGGTGAGGATGGGGGGCGATCGCGTACGGGTTCAGGAAAATAGGTCTAATGGGTGATGTAACTGACAAAGCTTGACTATTCTCGGCATTCTTCACTACCTTGAACCAGAGACGAAGAAATCGGATCAAGCAAATGCGTATTTCACCCCGACTAAGAAAAATTTTGTTAGGTCTTTTACTAGTAGTAGCAATCTACCTGGGGATGGCGCTGCTATTGAAAGCAATCGGGTTAGAAAATGCTCAAAACTTAGTTCAAAAAGCGGGCATTTTTGCACCAATTTTATTTATAGCCTTGTGCGCTGCCAGCTTAATTATTGCGCCCCTTAGCGGCAGTTCTCTTTATGTATTGGGCGGAGTGTTATTTGGCAAAGAGGTCGGCTTTTTGTTGAGCTATGTCGCGTCTATATTGGGATGTAGCGCCAACTTTTGGATTTCGCGGCGGTTTGGGCGGCAGGTTGTTACCCGATTTGTTGGCAAGAATCATTTAGATGAACTGGATAAATTTATTGGTAAGCTGAAAAGCCGCCACAGCATTTTTTATATTGCGTTAGTCATGCCTTTATCGCAAGATATTGTGAGTTATGCGGTGGGGTTAACGACCGTCACCTACAGGCAGTTCTTGGTCGCATTGTTGCCTAGTATTGCTCTAATCGTAGCGGCCTATATTTATCTAGGCACGAGTATATTGGAAGCCTTGCTTCAGTAACTACAGGTTGCCCGGTTCTATCAGCGGCGACCAGTCTGGGGCAGGCGGTAAACTTAAAGGTGTTGTTCAATTCGTTCAATTATTGTTCAATCAAAATTTGATGGTAGATAGTTCTACAGTTTCTTCTCTGCTAATCAGCGCAGGCTTTCAGGCTTTATCGGAGCCACTGCGCCTAAAAATATTGGAATTGCTGCGATCGCAAGAACTCTGTGTGTGCGATTTGTGCGATCTGCTGCACACGCCGCAGTCTAAGCTATCGTTCCACCTGAAGGTGCTAAAAGACGCAGAACTGGTGCAGGCGCGCCAAGCGGGGCGCTGGATGTATTACAGCATCAATGGGTCGCAGATGATAGCGCTAGAACGATATTTGGCACAATATCGCAGCTTCAGCCAAACATCGCCCACACGGGTCTGCGAAGATTAGGATAAGGGATTTAAGTCTAGATGGATATTGGCGACAATATCTTCGCGATCGCCTTCTGGGATTTCCCGAATCTCAAACCCGTGCTTTTGATACCAGTGGAGCAGCTTGGGATTATTTTGCACATCTTGCTCAAACACATTGCCATAGAGCTGCTGGGCGTTTTTAGTGCGGACATGGTTGATCAAAGACCTAAGTAAGGCAGACCCTAGACCCCGACGGCGATAGTTAATCGGTTTGGGTTGTCCACCCGGCAATGTAGAAATCAGGGCGCTAAAGTCGTCTGTGGGTGGTGGAATCACAGCGTTGGCGATCGCAATATCGCCTAACAGCAGCGTCTGAGCCGATTCCCAGACGCATTTGGCTTCGCCTACAAATAGCTGATGATGACGCAGTTTGAGAAAAATATGAGAGTCTGTTTCTAAGATAGACAGCTGGTAGGGGCGACCGTCCTTATCGAAGAGTTGCTGAAGCATCCGAGGGGGGTGTAAGCGTTAGACCCCTAGTGTATCCCGGCGCGTGCCGCAGAACGGTTAATAATGGTTGTCAATGCCATTAGATAACGTCATCTGTTAACGTCCTCGTAAAGATGCAACGGGTGTGAGTCCTACTCCCAGTCCTGGCAAATCTGTTGGCACTAGGCAGCCGTCTTGCATCGTCGCACCCGTGAAGGGATCGTCTAGCAAATTAAGATGGCTATCTAAATCTATATGGTGGGCAAAGGGAGCCAAATGGGCAGCGGCAGTATTGGCCAGGATGCTGTCAGAATAGCAGCCAAACATCAGCTGTAACCCATGCGCCTGAGCCGTATGCACCATCCGCAGGGCTTCGCTCAGCCCGCCCGATTTCATCAGCTTAATGTTGATGCCATGAACTCGATCGGCCAGGGCAGGAATGTTAAAACTATTGAAGCAGCTTTCATCTATAAAAATTGGCAGTGGCGACTCCCGATAGAGCGGCAGCAGATCTTGCTCGTTGCCGGGAGCCAGCGGTTGTTCGAGGTAGGTAACGCCGCGATCGCCTAGCCAGTGACTCATGGCGATCGCCCCGGCCAAATCCCAGCCGCCATTGGCGTCTACGCTGACCTTTGCGCCATCGGGTACGTCTTTCAAAACAGCGGCACACATGGCCTGGTCTGCGTCTAGCCCTTCTGGGCTACCAAGTTTAATTTTGACGGCACGTACCGTCGTAAATTCAATCCAACTGCGCAGCCGCTGCTGGGCGGCATCGGGGGTGTTGATGCCAATCGTCACCGATGTTGGCACAATGCGGCGACGATCTAGCCCCCAAAGTTGCCAGAGCGGTAGGTCTAATCGCTTCCCCAGCCAGTCGTGCAAGGCTAGGTCGAGAGCCGTACGGGCGGCAGAGGGCAGTTTTAGATCGGCCATAATCACGTCAATGGGCTGGCGATCGTAGGGCGTAAGGTCTATTAGTTTGGGAGCCAAATATTGCAGGGCTTGGGCGATCGCCGCTGTTGTTTGCGGGGTTCTGCCAGCTTCAAACGGTGACGCTTCCCCCCAGCCTTCTATGCCGTCGTGTTCTAAAATCAGCCAGACATTTGTACTTTGGGCCGTGGTGCCGCGACTAATCGTGAGCGGAACTCGCTTGTTGACGGTGAATGTCTGAACCCGAATCTGCATGGCTGGTTGAACTGTTTGTAGAGGGGTGGAGTAGAGCTGGAATAATGCGGAAGAGCGTGACAGGCGGGCATGCCCCTACGGTTGATTGGCTACCGTGTACACACAAGTCTTCTGATCTAGCCTCAACCGGGTTTGATCCCCCCCAACCCCCCTTAAAAAAGGGGGAGCCGGATTCAAAGTCCCCCTTTTTAAGGGGGATTTAGGGGGATCTCGCAGTACGTTGATACCTTGTCCGAGATGTGTGTACACGGTAGGGTTTATTGGGTAGAGAGCGCTGTTTAGCGGTGCAGGCGATCGCGTCCGGCAGGATTCAACCCAGCATTCAACCCAGCACTCAACCCAGCATTCAACGGTTTACCGTTCAACGCTTCGACAATGCTACGGACAGCGGCTATCATGGCCACTTCACTGTTGAGTTGGTTGATGGCAGAACCCACGCCAATCCCAGCGGCACCAGCGGCGATCGCCAGCGGCGCGGTGACACTTGACAACCCCGAGGCACACAGTACAGGCACCTGCACAGCCCGAGAGATTTCGTAAGCGGCGGCTAAGGTAGGCGCTGCTTTTTCCATCAGACCCAGCACCCCGGCATGGCTAGGGGCGCTGCTGGTACCGCCTTCGGTTTGAATAATATCGGCTCCGGCACTGACCAATAGTTCAGCCAATTGCACCTGCTGATCTAAGGGCAAAATGTGGGGCACCGTTACAGACAGCGTCACATGGGGCAAGAGAGATCGCGTCTGACGGGTTAACTCTAGCACTTCAGCGGCTTCAAACCGTCGCCCTTGAGCATAAAACGCATCGAAGTTGCCAATTTCAATCAGGTCGGCACCCGCTGCTACGCAGGGCACAAACGCATCTGCCTCCACTGCCGACACACAAATGGGCAATTGGGTTAGCGATCGCACCTGTTGCACTAGCTCTGGCTGTGCCGCAATATCCACAAACGTGGCACCGCCTAGATCGGCAGCACGGACAATGGCACAAACGCGATCGCGGTTAAAATTGGTTAAGCCACTGATCACCTTCAGCGCCGTTTGGTGGTCAAAGGCAGTTTGTAGGGTGGGATGAATCGTCATAAAATTTCTCAATCTCGGCAGACAGTACGGATTATTGTGCCACAGGCAGCGGTAAGCGTGTGACCTGACTTGTACCCCAAACTCAATATATCGGGCGCGCACCACCGGAAAGTTGTGCTCAAACCGGGAAGTATATAGATGACACCTCCTTAACCCATTTCTGAAACACTATCTGAAACACTATGCGAGTTTTGATCAAGCTTTTGGGGCTAGCTCTGGTGATTGCCGGAATTTATTTTCTAGGCAAAAACATTTTTTTCACGACTCAATCGTCTTATCTCTGGTGGAGCAATTTACCCGCTACGGGTTCGGTGGTGGCTCTAATTGCTGGGTCATTCACCCTATTGTTTGGCAGCCGTAGTTCAAGAGATATGGGCTGGATTTTGGTGGGCTTGGGCATTGTGCTGGTGTTTTTGAGTGGCGGTGTGATGCTGCGCCCTACCAGTCTATGGAATTTCTTCGTGGCGTTCATGTCGTTGGTCGGTGGCTATAAACTGTTAACGACGGGACGAATCGATTTCTAACCCATTGCTGCCTCCCCCCTGTATCTGGCTCCCGTTCCCCATGAAGCGTTTCCTTTCAATTCTGGTCAGTCTCACAATTCTGCTGTTGATTTACTGGAAGATCGACTTTGTGGGGCTGGTGCAGGTGTTGGTCAACTGCGATCGCCTTTGGATGGCCATTAGTTTGGCGATGGTGATTCCG
Source organism: Synechococcales cyanobacterium PMM_0002 (assembly GCA_949127925.1). Lineage (GTDB taxonomy): Bacteria > Cyanobacteriota > Cyanobacteriia > Elainellales > Elainellaceae > CASBQJ01. Next base: position 5,151 of record CASBQX010000229.1, on the reverse strand, counting down.
TTGACGATGTTTACCGCTTGGCGGTTGCAGATGTTGATGCCCTCATCTGCAACCAATACAAGTGCAATCAATACAAATGCAGCCAATACAAATACAGCCAATACAAATGCAGCCGATATCACTCAAGGCCGTTTAGGATTTTTGGCAGCAAATCAGTTAATTTTGGCCGCCAGTAGCCTCAACATGGTGCTGCCGTCGAAGATGGGTGACATTGCTAAGGCGTACTTTATGCGCGATCGCGGCCATCTAACCGGTTCTCTAGCGCTGTCGTTAGTGGTATTTGAGAAGTCTTGCGATATGCTGTCGCTGCTGCTGTGGTGTGTATTTGGGCTGCTGATTTATCCCCAAAAAGATTGGTTGTTTTGGGTGATGACAGTCAGTGTGTTGACGGGTTTGTTGCTGGGTCTACTGCTGCTTGGCTCAGTGCAGTTTGCTCAGTTTTTCTTTCGGCTAGCCGCATCCGTTACCCCGCGATCATTGGGTAAGAAAATCGTCACCCTCAGTCATTCTTGGGGCGAAATGCATGATTATTTTTGGCGCGATCGCACGCAGCTAGCAAAAATTACTGGAATGTCAGTATTTATCTGGTTTTTACACCTGCTACAAATTTGGTTTTTTATTCTGGCTCTCAATGCCTGGGCACCGTTTTTGGCCAGTCTGGCACTATCGCCGCTGGCAATTTTGGCCGGGTTGTTGCCCCTAACGTTTGCTGGAGTAGGCACCCGAGATGCCGCCCTAATTGCGTTTTACCAGCCCTATTTTGCCGCCCCTACGGCAGCAGCCTTGGGGGTGCTGTGTACTTCGCGCTACGTCATTCCAGCGATCGCCGGACTGCCATTCCTAGAAAAATATCTTACCCTCACCCGCCCAAAAGGATGAAGGACTCGCAGCCGCAATCTTCACCCTGAGGAATGGCAGCATTGGCTTGATTTAGCCAGTCGATGCGGCCATCGGCTCTGGCGACGTTCGTTATCCCTCCGCCATTAGCTGCAACAGTGCGGCAGTGGAAACTTTGCCACTGATTTCAGCCCCTTCTAGCAGGCTATCGGCCAGATCGCGTTTTTGTTGGTGTAGTTCAACAATTTTTTCTTCGATCGTATTTTTCGCCACCAGACGATAGATGGTCACGGGGCGCTGTTGGCCAATCCGGTGGGCGCGATCGCTGGCTTGGTCTTCGACGGCGGGGTTCCACCACGGGTCCATGTGGATTACATAGTCGGCGGCGGTCAGGTTTAGCCCGGTGCCGCCAGCCTTGAGGCTAATCAAAAATACGTCTCCCTGACCCGATTGAAAGGCTTTGACCCGTTTTTGGCGCTCAGCGGCAGGGGTGCTGCCGTCTAGATATTGGTAGGCAATTTTTTGTTTGTCTAGATAGTCTCGAATGAGGCGGAGGTGATCGACAAACTGGCTGAAGACCAATGCTTTATGGTTGTTTTCGAGGAGTTCGGTGACGACTTCCCCAAACAGGTTGAGTTTAGAGCTGGGTAGGGCAATCTCTGGTCTCACCAGCTGGGTGTTGCAGCAGGCGCGCCGCAGCCGCATAATTTCTGCCAGCACCTGCAAATGCTTGGCTCCAGCGGTGGCGTCGCTTTCCGACAGTTTAGCCAGAGCCTCTCGCCGCAGGGCTTCATAAAATGCCAGCTCTTCTTGGCTCAAATCCACTTGCAGCAAAATTTCGGTACGCGACGGCAGTTCTTGCAATACCTGGTTTTTGGTACGGCGCAGCAAAAAGGGCTGAATCAGTTTTTTTAGTTGGTGCCGGGCTGATTGCTCGCCATAGCGCTCGATCGGGTTGGCAAAGCGTTGATTGAAGCTTTCCAACGATCCCAGCAGCCCCGGATTGATGAAGCGGAACAGATTCCACAGTTCGCCCAAGTGGTTTTCGATGGGGGTGCCCGTGGTCAAGAGTTTGAATCCACCTTGCAGGTTCATGGCGGCTTGCGATCGCTTCGTCGCAAAGTTTTTGATCGACTGGGCTTCATCTAATACAATGGTTTGCCATTGCACCTGGGCCAGCATCTCGGCCATTTCTTCCTGCTGCAACAGCCCGTAGGTGCAAACCACTAGGTCAAACGGCTGCAACTCATCTAGCACTTTCTGGCGATTGCCGCTGCCAAACTGAATCGGATTCAGCGTCGGGGCAAATTTCTGGGCTTCGCTAATCCAGTTAGTCCCCACCGAGGTCGGCGCAACAATTAGGGTGGCACCCTCTGGGGCGCGGGTCAAAATTAGCGCCAGCGCTTGCAGGGTTTTGCCCAATCCCATGTCGTCGGCGAGGCACGCCCCTACCCCCCAATAGGCCAATCGTGCCAGCCAGCGGAAGCCGTCGAGCTGGTAGTCGCGCAGCTCAGCTTGCAGGGTTGACGGCAGCTCTGGCTCAAAGGTTTGGCTGTCGCGCAGCCGCTTGAGGTGGGCTTTCCAGTGTTTGTCGGTTTTTAGATCTCCGACCTCGTCCATCCAGTCTTCGACCGCCAGAGCGGCCAGGGGATGCAGCCGCACCCCTTTGCCAGACTTTTCAGAAAAGGCGCGCAGTTCGTCCAGCCGTTTGCGGAATTCTTGCGTTAGAGCCAAAAATTGACCGTCGCCCAGAGGAATGAAGCGGCTAGGGGTTTTCTCTAGCAGCTGCATGAGCTGTTTCATATCCAGCACCAGCTGGTCGTTGAGTTCTAAGCCGCCTTCGGTGGCAAACCAATCGTTCTGGCGTTTGATGTTGATTTTGAAATCTTGGAGGCTGGCCTGGTAGCTGATGCGGAAGCGCTCCCCTTCTGGGTGTTCGATCACGATGCTGTCGCCTAGTGCCTGCGCTTCTACCAAAAACTCTAGGCACGCGTCTGGTTCTTCGATCAGCCATTCATTCTCGTGCTGCTCTTGCTCAGATAAAATCGGACAGGCCGCGATCGCCGCATTAGCCAGCTTCTTCTCTTCGCGCAAATTCCGGGTCGTCTGCACCCGCTTGCCCTCAATTTCGGCAATCACGGTTTCACCGCCTGCCCCCGGTCGATAGTATGGCCCACCTTGGGCAAAGGGACGGGTCAACACGGCCACCTTTAACCCGGCGTTGGCGGGTAGCAGGTGCAGGTGGGGTTTGGGATCAGAGGTGACCTCTTCTGTGGCCACCCCACCGCCAATATCGGAATGTACCGTCACTACGCTCGAAATGGCATGAATGGCCGACAGCACCCGTTCGGTGGCCGCAGCGGGCACCTCCAACTGATTTTTTGCCCCCAAGATATCGGCAATGCGGCGATGCTCAGCGGTGACTTCAATCAGCTTGAGCCGGGTGGGGCTTTCTTGGATAATCAGCAGGTCTTGACCGTCTTTGAGTTCGGGTGAGAATTGCAGGGTGAGCTGATCCGCTTTCCCCTTTTTCACTAGCAGCTCTGGCTCTCCCTTGACTAGCTCTACCCGTGTAGTTGGGGAGTCTTCCCAAAACACACAGGGGTGGCCAATTAAGGCCGCGATCGCCTTCTCGCCAAAGCGATAGTCGGCTTGATTACCCCAACCATAGGGGTCAGCTTGAATTTGAGCACACACCCGCAGGTCTTGCGGGGTCAAGTAAGACATCTCGCCGCTGTTGGTTTTGAGGCGCTTGAGGGCAACCGGGCGACCCTTACTCCAGCCACCTTTGGCCGTCAGCGATTGTTCTCGCGGCTGGATCAAACAGCCGCTTTTGGGATAGAAGGTCACAAACCAGGCCAACCGCAGCGTTGATTCTGATTTTGTGCCACTTTGACCCGGCTCTTTGCGCAGATTCGTCAGCGCATTAAGGCACAGTTCCCACGGCTCTTGGGGCTGAATGATATCGACCAGCGATCGGATGCCGCTGCCCGCTAACAAAGCGGAGCCTTCGATCCCGTAAGGATTGCGCGGCCTGATCTTGAGCAGCAGTTCGGCGGCAGCTTTGGCCATGCCCAAATATCCCGCTGCCTTAGCATCCACATAAAAGGGTTCTAGCAGCCGGGGCAAGTCTTGCTTGGCCGCAGTCGGATCAACCCAATAGAGACAGAAGCAGCAAAACAGGGTTTCAAAACTATTGCCAGCCAAATGGGGGGCGATCGGCAGATTCAGCAATACTCCCTTTTTAGCGAGATCGCCCTGCTGCACGTTAATCAGATGTTCGAGTGCCGTATAGGTAGGACTCAGCCAGTGCTTCGATTGACGAGCAATACTGGCATACTCGGCGGCCTCCTTTAAGCGTCCAGCAGAGCCGTCCTTAAGCAATGCCAAAAGATAAAATAAGCCGCTGATGGCTTGAAAGTAAACCTTGCGTTTGCCGCTAGCTTTTTTGAGGGTCTGTAGGGCAGTCGAGAAGTAGGCGATCGCCTCAGCATCTTCTCCCCGAAAGAAGGCCAGCGATCCCCAGAGGGAGGTAACCCGACTTTGCTGCGCCTTAGGAATTTGCTCTAGCGCCCGTTGCACTTCGGCCAAATTGCCGCGCAGAAGGCAGTGCTCAATGTAGATCACTGCCATCAACGACAATTCTGCTGCACTTTGATCGGCAATATCCTCTTTCAGCAGTGATACAGCAGCAGTGGCTGGGGTCAACTCCAGCATCGAATGATTCAGAATGCTGACCAGGGCATCTTCGTATAGCTTTGGCGAGAGGGTGCGAAACCACTCGGCATCGAATGGATTATTGCAAACGCGTAGAAAAATGCTACCGAGCGACATTTTGTCTTTTTGATAGCTGTATTTGTAATAGTCTTCTAGCTGTTTGCGAATTAGGGCGAGATCGTTGCGGTAAATGCCTAAGCGGATCTCACGAATTAGCTGGCGATCGCTGGTAAACGAAATCGGGCCACCCTTCCAGCGTCTAGGGGCAGGAAATCCCTTCTCAATGGCTTGCACAAATCGCTCAAACTTGTTAGCTCGGACTGCATCACGAGTGGCAATCTCTGCTAGCAGCGGATGGCATTGCGGCCCTAGCCCACCCGGTTGAATCAGCGCACCCCGTTCGAGCAGGCGATCGACTAAGGGCTTGATTGTAACAATTGTCAATAACTTACCGCCCCGATCTTTTTCGCCCAGATAATTCCAGCAGTTGACCAATAGCGAGCGGCTGATGGGTTCATAGATAATTGAGCACAGCTGCACCATTGCCTGTTCAACAGCGTCTAGTTTTTGATAAAGCTGAACCAGTTTGCTCCGAGC
>CASBQX010000228.1 GCA_949127925.1 Synechococcales cyanobacterium PMM_0002 | reverse complement strand
TGACCTCTCTGGCAGCCTCATAATCTGCGCCAATGAGGTAGGAGAAGTGATAGTAACTTTAGTTTGGACTAACTGGCATCACAACATTGCTCAACAGGATGCCATAAAGAATTCGCTCAACCGTTCATGACAGTTGAACTCAAGAGATTAAATGCAACCCTGCTCGAAGTTAAGCTGCTGTCGCAACCGAACGGTTCGGGGATTGCTCGGATTGCTTGCGTTTAGAGGCTCGTTTTTTAACCGTCGGATAGCGGGGACGCGGGGACGCGAAGCAGGGGTGTACCCTTTCACCCGTCCTGGAGATTTACCACGGGGTTTGGGAGCAAGGGCAGGGGTGCCAATCGCGGCTAAAATTCCTGCAAACGCTTGTGCCACCCGACCAGGAGCGAGTGAATCTTGAGGTGCCTGCCAAGGCAAAGGGAGGTCGATACAATCTTTTCGTGCTAACCACAACCATGCCGTGACCGAACAGCGGTACACTTAACGTCTAGATACACTTTTGAGAAATCAAGATTCTATTTGACACCGTATCCTGAGTTTTATTGATAGTGCTGTGCAACGCCATTTGGTGCGAAGGTTTTCGTGTGGCGTTTTTAGAGCTACTACCACCGTACTTAGTTAACACGCACGGCATTCTATAAAACAGGCAACAAAGCACACCTGAGGAATATGGGTTGAGTGCCGTATCTACCCATCAGGCAAATTTGTTCAAATGAAATCAGTGACGGATATCTGGGTGTCTATCAACCATCAAAACCATCAAAAAGGTTAGACGTATCTTTATGTCAATTGCTGTTGGAATGATTGAAACCCTGGGTTTCCCGGCGGTTGTCGAAGCGGCGGATGCCATGGTGAAAGCGGCTCAGGTTACCTTAGTCGGCTACGAAAAAATCGGCAGTGGTCGAGTCACCGTCATTGTCCGGGGCAATGTTTCCGAAGTCCAGGCATCGATCGCCGCGGGTATTGAATCGGTCAAGCGGGTTAATGGCGGCTCTGTGCTGTCAACTCACATTATTGCGCGCCCCAATGAGAACCTAGAGTATGTGCTGCCCATTCGCTACACCGAAGCAGTCACGCAGTTTAGAGCTCTGATGTAAAACTCCACTTCAAGAAAAGAGTGCGGCACAAAGCGCCGCACTCTTTCCTTTAGATAAGGTAGACTTCGCTGACAGTTAATTTACTCAACCGTGACAGACTTCGCTAAATTTCTGGGCTGGTCTACATCCAACCCGCGCCGCGCCGCAATGTGATAGGCGAGAAATTGCAGCGGAATGACCGTCAGCAGAGGCGACAGCAGTTCCTCGACCGCAGGCACGGGCAGCAGGTCGTCAAACACTTCTGCCGCTTCGGCATCGCCCATGGGTGTAACGCCAATGAGGCGCGCATCGCGGGCTTTGGCTTCCTGCGCATTCGAGAGCACCTTTTCGTAGACCATACCGGGCATGGCGATCGCCACCACGGGCACCTTCTCATCCAGCAAAGCGATCGGCCCATGTTTCATTTCGCCAGCGGGATAGCCTTCGGCGTGGATGTAGCTGATTTCCTTGAGTTTCAGTGCCCCTTCGAGGGCGATCGGGAAATTGATGCCCCGACCTAAAAAGATGAAATCTTGCGTTTCGGTAAAGTCGTGGGCGAGTTGTTCAACGTAGCGTTCTTGTACTTCCAAAATCGATTCAATCTGGGCCGGCAGTAGCCGCAGTTCGGTAATAATTTCTTCTAAGCGTTCGGGTGAGACCGTTTTACGCCGATAGGCTAAATCGATTGCTAAGCAGTAGAATGCCACTAATTGAGCCGAGAAGGTTTTGGTAGCCGCGACGCCAATTTCAATCCCAGCGTGGGTGTTAATTAAATGATCCACTAGGTTGCTGAGGGTGCTGTCCATGCGGTTGGTAATGCCCAGCAGTTTGGGGGCAAATTTGCCGCCGATTTCTGCCCGACGGCGCTGTTCCATATCAAGTGCCGATAGCGTGTCGGCAGTTTCGCCAGACTGGGTGACGCCAATGGTGAGGGTGTGGGGCGTTAGGGGCGATGGCGCATAGCGAAATTCTGAGGCGTATTGCACTTGGGTGGGCAGGTCTGCCAACTGTTCGAGCAGATATTTGCCGACTAATCCGGCGTGCCAGCTGGTGCCACAGGCGACGATTTGCACTTGCTCTAGGTCGTCATAAAAGCGATCGGGCAAGCCGAGGTTGACGGGTGAGGTAGTAGATTTGGCCGTCCAATCGCTATCTAAATAGGCTTCTAGTCCAGCCCGCACCACTCCCGGCTGTTCGTAGATCTCCTTTAGCATGAAGTGCTTGAAACCCTGCTTTTCTACCAGAATCGGGTTCCAGTTGAGGGTGCGCGGCGTTTTGCGCAGGCGATCGCCCCCAAAGTTATAGACCTCAACGCCGAGGGTCGTCAGTCGAGCAATTTCGCCATTCTCTAGCGTCAGCACGGCGCGCGTGTGAGCAACCAGCGCCGGAGTATCAGACGCACAAAAGAACTCGCCCTGGCCAAAGCCAATCGACAGCGGAGCCTGCTGCCGCACTGCAATTAACTCATCTGGGTAATCGGCTGAAATAATCGCCAGCGCAAAGGCTCCTTTGAGGTCATTCACGGCACGGCGAACGGCTTCCATAAAGGGCGTCGGATGTGGCGTGGCGGCACTCTGCAACTGCTTCAAATAGTCAGCAATCAGGTGCGGCACTACTTCTGTATCGGTATCAGAGCGAAACTCATGGCCGTTGGCCTTCAAGGTTTCGCGCAAATCTCGGTAGTTTTCGATGATGCCATTTTGCACCACAGCCAGCCGCCGTGCCGTGTCCATGTGCGGATGAGCATTGTATTCTTCGGGTTTGCCGTGGGTCGCCCAGCGGGTGTGACCAATGCCAACTTGAGCCGGATTCTCTAGCCCCTCTAGTTTGTCTTGCAAATTCTGCAACTTGCCCTTGGCGCGCACACAGTGAATTTCGTCGTCCCAAAGGGTAGCAATGCCAGCAGAGTCATAGCCCCGGTATTCCAGTTTGCGTAATCCGCCCAACAAGATTTCACTGGCAGCCTGGGTACCGATATAGCCAACAATTCCACACATGAGCGTCTCCTTAATCCACGAGCAACAGTAGTAGTGTCCAACGTCATCTGAGGATACTAACTCATCCTAGGAGAAAACACGCTGTCTGGCTGTGTTGCAAGGCAACTGAAGCCAAGGACTCGACCTGGAACCATTGCTGGAGCAAGGGATGCGGCACACAGCAACCAGAGGCATGAAAAAAGGGGAGACTAGTCTCCCCTGGCACAGTTAAATTTCAACTGATGAATGATGGCTAACCCAGAGCTTGGCTAACCAGGCTTAGTACGCCAGGCCCATGCTGCGGGTTGTCTCTGCGCCCAGGTAGACGCGAATACTCAAGAAGTCGGTGGGGCAAGCGGTTTCGCAGCGCTTACAGCCAACGCAGTCTTCAGTACGGGGAGACGAAGCAATTTGACCAGCCTTGCAGCCGTCCCAAGGAACCATTTCCAGAACGTCCGTGGGACAAGCTCGAACGCATTGAGTGCACCCAATGCAAGTATCGTAAATTTTGACTGCGTGAGACATGGATATAGAGGCTCCAAACGATCAGTGCGATGGGGTCTAACGGCGTAATATTATCGGTCTTTAGATCAAAGGGGCGATCGCCGAACACTGCCGAACACTATAGCCGAACACTACACTAAAGCAGGATTCATTAATCGCTGAGTCCCTGGAATTGACCGAGCCACAACCTTTTCCAACTCGAATCTATTGTACAGCAGGGGTTTTACCCGATCGGCAAAACCTCAAAAAACTTTAAACAACGTAATATCTGACCGTTGGCTGTTTGCCTTACCGGAACGTAAATCGGCCATTTAAAGTAGAACTCTTTGAAGATCATTAGAATTCACTTGAGGTAGATGTAAAATATCGCAACACATGACAATATTCTATCTGGGATGTTGTAAGCGACATCCCTAGACAGTAGAGAACAGACCGTCACGTATTCAATTTTGGAGAGATATAGCCATGGGTTGGTTTGATAGACTTTTCCCCGGAAATAAGAAGCCTGCAACTACTGCTGCTGCCCCTACAACTACTGCTGGTGCCCCTGCTGCCCCTGCTGCCGCCGGCGTTCCCCCTGAAAAGGCAGGTCTAGATGGTGAGTTTGATGACAGCGGGTTGGCTAAGCGGGTAGCGCTGGCCTTCGATAAAGATCCCCTGCTAGATGATGTGGGTACCCTGTGGGTGGCTCAGTTGAGCAGCAAGGTCGTACTCAAGGGTAAAGTCCCAAGCGATGACTATCTGAAGAAAGCCGTGGCGATCGCCGGTGGTGTCAGCGGCGCTACCGAAGTTGATTCCAGCCAGGTCACAATCGGCTAGAGTCAGGCGCTGAGTTGATGCGTCTGGGGCTGGTTGCAGTCGGTATCCAGCCCCAGTTTTGAATCACAGCTTGACCATCAAGGCGACTTGGGTCACGTTCACTTATAGTGATTCTCATGCTAGTGAAATGCATCAGAGTAGGGGCGATACGGCAGTTCGCCCTCCGATCTATACTGCACCAGATCGATAATTGCTATATACGTTCAAGCAGTAAGTTCAAGCAATAAGTTCAAGCACCCTTTTACAGAAATTATGGGACTTTTTGATCAGGTTTTGGGAGCCATTAGTAACCCCCAACAGCAGGCCAGCGTTGGCCAACTTGGCAGCATTCTGGGCGCTGTGCAGCAGTTATCGGCTGGTCAAGGGGTAGATGCCAACGCCATGCAAGGCGTGGTCTCAAACGTCGGTGGGTTTGTGCGTACGGCACTGCAAGAGAAGCGTGCTGCTGACGGCAATGCGGGCGTGGAAGCGTTGGTGAATCAGTTTGCCGGCACCGGAGTAAATCCCATTGCGATGCAGCTATTGTTTCCGCCGCAAAAGCAGCAGCAAATTGCAGAAACGGTGGCACAACGGACGGGCCTAGACCCTAGCCTGGTGCGATCGCTTTTACCTGCCGTGGTGCCGATTGTGCTTAAACTGCTGCAAACAGGAGCACCCACATCGAGCGCTTCGGCAACGGCAGGGGCCGCACCGTCGAACTCGGTGCTCAATAAATTTTTAGACACCGACGGCGATGGCGATGTGGATATGGCCGATACGCTGGCGATGGCAGGGAAGTTTTTACAGAATAGAGGTTAGAGCGGCAGTCGTGATGGGGTTGAGCGGTGGGCGGTGTTCATCATCCGGTGTTCAACCTACTATAATTGGCAATTGTGATTGACCCTGCATCATCAATGACGAGCTTTGATGCCGATATCCCACTGCCGATTGCGCCAGCTGGGGAATTTCCGATTGATGCTGTGCTCAACTGCTTTACCCATTTTGGTGTGGAATTGGGCTTAGAGCGAATTGTGCGCCTGCTGGCAGCGCTGGGCAATCCGCATGAGCGGGTGGCGGTGCTGCATGTTGCTGGGAGCAACGGCAAGGGATCGGTCTGTGCCTATTTGGCGGCGGTGCTGCAACAGGCTGGCTATCGAGTTGGGCGCTATACCTCGCCGCATTTGGTCAGTTGGTGCGAACGCATCTGGCTGAATGGGGCGGACATTGCGCCAGATGTCCTCTACGATTTGCTGCAAGAGGTGGTGGCTGCGATCGCCCCTGACTATCCATCTCCAACTCAGTTTGAGGTGATTACGGCGGCGGCTTGGCTCTACTTTGCGCGGCAGCAGGTCGATATAGCCGTAGTAGAGGTGGGGCTGGGCGGACGGTTAGATGCGACCAATGTGTGCGATCGCCCCTTAGTCAGCCTGATCACATCCCTCAGCCGCGAACATTGGCAGCGCTTAGGGTCAACGCTGAGCGAAATTACTGGGGAGAAGGCGGGGATTTTGAAACCCGCATGTCCAGTGGCGATCGCCCCCCAGCCCCCGGAAGCCGAAGCGGTCTTGAAACGGCGGATTGCGGAGCTAAACTGCCCTGCGGTCTGGGTTAGCCCCGCTGTAGAAATTGCTGAGGGCTGGGCAGAGTACCGAGGTTGGCAAATGCAGGCAGGCGAGCGATCGACCAGCACCCTCCAGCCCGTTGCCCTGAAATATCCGCTGCCGCTACTGGGGGCGCACCAATTGACCAATTCGGCAGTGGCGATCGCGGCCTTGCATCTATTGCGGGCGCAGGGGTGGGCGATTCCCGATGAGGCGATCGCCGCCGGGATTGCCAAAACTCAGTGGCGCGGGCGCTTGCAGTGGCTCAACTGGAAAGGCCAGCGGCTATTGGTTGATGGGGCGCACAACCCAGCCGGGGCGGCCACCCTACGAGCCTATCTCGATCAATATCTTGAGAAAAATCTTGAGCAAGATCTCGATCAAAATCTTGAG
>CASBQX010000227.1 GCA_949127925.1 Synechococcales cyanobacterium PMM_0002 | reverse complement strand
TGGGATGGGTATTTTGGGCGATCAGCACGCGGCTGGCCTATGACATCGTCTTTGAACCCAACTCAAGCTGGAGACAAATCGGCAGCATTTTGGGTCTGGCCTATGCTCCTCAGCTGCTGAGTTTCCTGATAGCTGCCCCTTATCTGGGGGTACCTATTTCTATCCTGCTTTCAATTTGGAGCTTTTTATCATTTTTAACCGGGATGGCAGCTGTTTTGAGCCTCAGCGCATGGCAAGCCTTTTTGTGCAGCGGCCTAGGCTGGGCGGTGCTTCAGGTGTTGCAACGCACGATTGGCCGTCCTTTGAAAAAAGCAGGGCAGTGGCTGCAAAATGCGACCGCTGGCACCCAGCTCGTAACAGACTTAAAAGGAGTGGAACGCATTGTTCAAACTGGCATCTTACCGAGACGAGGCGATCGCCAAGACTAGCTTTCTAGGCGATTGAGATTGTGAAGTGGGATTATGAAGATATTGGCATCCGCTTAATTTGGTTTCTATGCTTACCCCCTGTGCTAATTATATCTCTCTAAAGCAAGAGGATACTTAGGCAACTAGCCCGATAGGCTGGTGAAAACGCTATTCCAAAATATCTGCTAGAGCTAGGCTGTGTTCATTAATAGTCCCGATTACTGACTTTAGCGACCCGAAGCATGTCTGGGAATCCCAAAACCATGCAGGACAAAAGTTAAAAAATACAGGATAACAGTATTGAGCAGGTGTTATTAAGTTGGCCAGTCAGCCTATGTCATGTAGTCAAGCTAGTCATGTGGTCAAGCTAGCCGAGCCGCTGCTCCTGAGGGTGTGTCACCTGAAGTCCGATTTGTTAGTCCCCATAACCCTTCTTTTCCTATGGACAACACGCAAATTAGCTTGCTTTTGAAAAAACTGAAAAATCTAGACGAGGGAGTGCGAGATGCCGCAACAACAGAGCTTTGGCGGTTGTGGTTTACCCAAAAAGGGATGTACGGCCTGGAGTTACTCGAACGATGTCAGACCATGATTGATGCGGGCGAATTTGCGCAGGCAGAAGAATCGCTCACGGCCATTATTGAAGAGCAGCCAGATTTTGCCGAAGCCTGGAATCGACGCGCGGTACTTTACTATATTCGGGGTCAATACCAAAAGTCTTTGACAGATTGTGAGCAGGCGATCGCCCTCAACCCAGTACACTTTGGGGCATTGCATGGCCAGGGGCTGTCCTCTGCGGCTCTAGGGCAGCATGTCGCCGCGATTCAGGCATTTCGTCGTGCCGCAGAAATTCAGCCCCATGCGTTGGTGAATCAGCAAATGATTTTGGAATGTACGGCTCGACTGAGTTAGCAGCCGTCTAGAGCGGCCTTTAACGTTAAATAAGCCGTTCAACGTCACTTCCAATCATGTCTCCAATTGCTAGCCTCGTGCCATTGACAAAGTCCCAACCCGACTGAACGCGTTTACCCGGTAGCTGAATTTCATGCAGCAACAATAGTCCATTGCCTGTCTGAACCAGTGGACCTTGGTTTTTTAATAGACCCACAACGGTGCCTGGGGCGGCGTTGGTAGAGCGCGCGGTAACCCAATCGGCTGCCTGCGCTTGCAGGGGAGCTGGAAGCGCAGGCAGTTCGATGTCACCTAAAGGCACAGTTGCCAAGATTTTAAGCGACTGGCCTCGAAACGTGGCTACACTGCTAGGGAAAAAACCACGCACCTGGTTGTGTAAGGCGATCGCTGTCTTTGTCCAGTCCAGCGCATAGTCTTCTTTTTTGATCAGCGGGGCATAGGTAGCCTGTTCGCAGTCTTGGGGCACAGGCTGAAGAGTCTGATTTTGCAATCCCATCAGCGTCTCGACCAGCAAGTCTGCTGACTGCACAGCCAGTGACTTTGCCACATCGAGCGCATGATCGAATAGGCTAACGGGTAGCGTTGACTTCAACAGCATTGCGCCCGTATCCATCCCAGCATCCATCAGCATCGTAGTCACGCCCGTCTCAGGTTCGCCGTGGTACAGGCTCCACTGAATTGGCGCAGCTCCTCGATACTTGGGCAATAGAGACCCGTGGGCATTAATACAGCCCAGTCGGGGCATGTCTAAAATATCTTGGGACAGCAGCTGCCCGTAGGCCACGACGACAAACGCGTCTGCTCCAGCAGCTCGAAGCAGGTCTAACGTATCAGAATCTTTTTTAATCCGACGGGGCTGCCACACCGGCACCTGATGCTGAAGGGCGATCGCTTTGATCGGCGACGGGACTAACTCATTCCCCCGCCCCCGCCGCTTATCGGGCTGCGTGACCACACCTATCACGTCCATGCCGGGTTGCGACAACAGCCGCTCTAAGCTGGGCACCGCAAATTGAGGAGTTCCGAGAAAAATAAGCTTCATGCGGACAAGAGACAAAACGGTCGTTCATAACTATAAACCTGATTTGAGAACACCTGATTTGAGAGATAGATCTCGTAGGGGCAGTTTGCGTAAAGCTTGCAGCATCCGAGAAACGAGCAGCGTTTTTGAAAGAAATACCGCCCCTACCGCTGAGATCTATAGCAACAAATCAAGCCCAAGGCCAGCGGCTTAGATTCCTTCTAGCTGGATGGGAATGCCTAGAATTGGGCAAGGAAACGCGGGTGCTAGCTGCCGCACCAGGGTGTGCTGGTCAGAGCTACAGCCCAACAGCAGCAAATCAGCCCCAATCGACTCAGCCACGGCACCTAGCTCTTCAGCCGTCTTGCCAAATCGCAAATGAGCTTCTAGGGAACCCCGCCATTCTTCTGCCAAACAGCGCGCCTGCCATAAGATGGCATCAGCCTGCTCTAGCAGGCTAGTAGACAATTTAGTAGAAACAGGCTCGCAGCGATTTAAGCAGGTCTCGATCGCGTGCTGATCCGGGTAGAAATCGCCAGGATCAAGTTCGATGCGAGGGAGGGTTGCGGTCATTGTTTCAGGAACTGAGCCACTGCTGGCGGGGCGTCGAGCCGATCGCCCTCTGACTAAGGGAGAGAGATTGACAACTGGATCACTAAAATGGCGATCAACGACATACACCACGTGTACCATCACCTGTTTTTGAGTTGCCAATCGAGTTTGATGAGCAATCCAGAGGGTTAAATCCAGCGCAATTTGGCTGTTGGACGACCCACTGTAGCCGATTACCAAGTTTACGGTCTTTTCAGACTTGGTTTCAGCAGAATCTAAGCTGTCAGAACCCGCCGACAGCACCATCTGCTCAATTATGTTGGTTTGACCCAGGGCATTTTGTAGACGCACCAGCATGGATTTGATTTTCACGGTACTGACCTCATGCAAAAAACGGAACAAGACATCAAAGGTCACATCAGCCAAATCAGCTCAATTCCTGGCTAACTTGACTACAGCAGATTGTTAGAAAAAACCTGCAATAAGCATTAAAAACGCTAAGCCAAGCCAGTGGTCTGACTTTGGAAATAGCGCTATGCAATGGTGACTTTAAGAGTGAGGAGAAAAAGCGTGAGAGGAATAACTAGATTGGCAGCCGCCTATTCGTACGCAGCCGTTCAACCTTGAAGCAACATTTTGCCCGGTGTACGTTCGCCTAGACCTATGATACGCACAGGATAGCGCGCCAAAACGACAGGAACCGTGCTTTAGGACACCTCTACTGGTCTGTGCAATATACAGAAATAAAACAGGCAGAAATAAAACAGGTGACTGTACACAAACCAGCAGGGGAAAAAACATGGGTGATTCCTCAGGGCGATCGCACTAACGGTAGAGCAACCCGCCTGAGAGCCACAGAGGCTCAAGTGTGCCTACCAATCTGAGGATACTGAGAGATATCAAATGCTGATCAAAGCTATATCTTCAGTCTCCTCTCAATGCCGACGGAGTTAGCTGACGGGCTAGGGCTGAGAGGTGCCCCTCTTAACGACAAAAAACGAGCAAAAATTAAAGAGCTGCCATCTAATTAAACGCCACTCTAGAACCTTGTACACTCTATCTTTTGAAAGACACGCCCCAAAACTTGGTTCCTCCGCTCTATCTTTGCCTGATGCTCGTGGTAGATGTAACATCAATCTGGCAGCATTTACACAGGCAAATTTAGACTAGGCCGACTTACTGGGAGTAGTCACCCATAAAGTAACACTGCCGTCTGCTTTCGTCAACCAAACTGAATAAAGTACAAAAAACTTAAACATCACAGCGGATTCACTAGAGCGAATTCACCGCGAAAAATAAAATTGAGGTCAACGTTAAATTTTGTCCCACTAGCTTTCTGGCAAAGGATTGAAAAGGCGGTCATAGCCAGCTAGCTTTTCTTAATATTTCTAATTTTAAACTAGATTAAATATTACCCCTGTCTACCGACTTCAGCTACGAAAGCTTTGGTTCTGCTTGGGTCTGAGCCAGCGGGTTTGGATCCAAAAAACTGTCTAGGTGGTGAGTTGATGGCGCTTGATCTGACTGGTTCATTTGTTACATTGGCAAGTCTAAAGCTCGATGTTTTAGTTGAGTTCTATACGCATCTTTTAGGTTTCCCTCCGATTCTCTATCTGCCGAATCGGTATGCAGAATTTCAGCTTCCTGGTCTATGTCTGGGCATATTTCAGCCGTCGTTAGACCAAGCTGCTGAGTGGATGGCACCCTCTAGTGGTGGGATGAGTCTATGTTTGGAAGTAGAACATCTGGAGCAGGCGATGGCCGCAGTCGAAGCGGCGTATGTAGCCCTGTCAATTGCACCCGGCGATCGCCCTATTTTGGGCAAGGTGATGGCTCCGTCCCATGGCAGAGAGGTCTATGCCTATGACCTGGATGGCAACCGCCTGATTCTGCATGAGAAAAAGCCATCATCGGCTAGCGCCCCTAGCGAATAGCAATAGTCAAGTCATAGCTGGCGTTGCCTCGGGTGCCCCCAACAATCACCTGGTAGTCTCCAGCAGTGGGCAATCTTACCTCTTGCTCAGTGCTTGCTTGCGCCAGGACTTTCCCATTCGGAGCGACCACATCAAAAACAGGATTATTTTCTAGAGCAGTGATAGAAAGTAGCATCACCTGTCCGGCGGCGGCTCCTAGCAAATACACATCCCGATCGCCCCGCAACACGGCATGACTCACGACCGTGCTGCTGGTGCTAGGGGCAAATTCTACCCGTCTGCGGGAGCCATTGGTGGACGCTAGCTCCAAATCTTCTGCTTCTGTGCCCGTTGTGTCGGCAAACCGATCGTTGACGGCGGCGCACTCAACTAAGCTAAAGGTTTCTCTGCCATTTGTCAGGCGATCGCCGTCTAAAGTCCAGGTTTCGTTGGCGTTTTGGAAGTCGCCCTCAATCTGTGTGCCCACGTCTAATGCTAACTCGTCGCCATTGAGGCTACCCGATAGAACCTGCGTATAAGACGAATAGTAACTGTTGGCCTCATCTTGAATGGTGGCGCTGCCATCCCCGATTACTTGGCCATTGGCTGCGATGGTGAGGCGTACTGCTGCGTCGAGGCTGTCTGTTTTGGCCTCATAGCAATATTGGCCGGGATCTAGGGCAGCTTTCGTGCTAGATGCAGCCGTGACTTTAGCTTCAATT
>CASBQX010000226.1 GCA_949127925.1 Synechococcales cyanobacterium PMM_0002 | reverse complement strand
TTAGAATCGGGACTAAAACGCATTACCGATAAAGTTCGCGACCACCTAGATGAAAACTACATTTTGCAAGCCGTCGTTCAAGAACTGGTTGTCACTCTAGGTGCGCTCTGCTGTGAAACTGCATCCTATGACTTGGCATTAGAAACCTCTACTGTGCGCTATCAAGCCACAGCATCTGGGGATGACGCCTCCTGCTCTGCATCGCCCAGCGCTCCGGGTCAAACCATTCAGATGGCTGCTTTTGCAGCAGGATATCGTCAACTTCTACAAAATCAGTATTTTCAATACTGCGATATCGATCCTGGTTCAGTGCACGGATATGCCACCATTTTGGCCTGTCCAATTGCCGATGAACGCGGTGTATTAGGAGATATATTTTTATTCAGGCCGTCTACAGAAGTATTTAACGAAGCCGCAATTCGGTTTGTGCAACAGGTGGCCAATCAATGTGCGATCGCCATTCGCCAAGCCCGACTCTATCAATCTGCCCAACAGCAAGTAGCAGAACTAGAACGATTAAATCGACTCAAAGATGACTTTTTAGACACTGTTTCCCATGAATTGCGGACACCCATGTCTAGCATCAGAATGGCGATTCAACTATTAGGAATTAGCCTCAATTCTATCGAGGCCGCACCGCCAGAAGTGATCAAAGCCAATCGCTACCTTCAGATTCTGGAGTATGAATGCAAGCGAGAAATGAATCTGATTGATCAACTATTAGACTTAACGCGGCTGGAAGCCCAAACCGAGCCACTGGCGCTAGCTACCATTGAGCCTAGTCTGTGGATTCCCCGCATCCTTGAACCGTTCGCATCATTAATCAGCCTTCAGCAACAGCAGCTAAAAGTTGACATTCCGCCTGATCTACCCAGCTTAGAAACAGATTGTATGTATCTACAGCGCATTCTGACAGAGTTGATGAACAATGCCTATAAGTACACCGATGCCGAGGAAGCGATCGCCGTATCGGCAGTGGCGACCCTAGATGGGTTGCGCTTGAGCATCAGCAATTCTGGGATAGAAATTCCGGCTGAAGAATTAGATCGAATCTTCGATAAGTTCTATCGCATCCCCTCCAATGATCCTTGGAAGCATGGAGGCACGGGGCTAGGGCTAGCGTTAGTCAAAAAGCGAGTAGCCCAGATCGGCAGCGCCATTGAAGTCATCAGCGCCAACAATTGGGTGACGTTTACGCTAACGATTCCGTGGCATTTTGGACTCCCCGCCAAAGCCGCTTAGGCATTTCTACGCAGGCAGCAGCGGTAACAGCAGGGTCACAAAATAAAACACCAGCGGTGCGGTAAACACATAGCTATCGGCGCGATCGAGAATGCCCCCATGCCCCGGAATCAGTTGCCCCGAGTCTTTTACCCCGGCATCCCGCTTCATCATCGACTCCGTCAAATCGCCCAGCAGGCTGGCAATGCCTACAATTAGCCCCAGCGCCATGCCCGTTAGCGGAAACCCTGGCCACGCCAGTTGCCACGACCCCAGGGTGCCCACCACCACGCTACCCATGACTCCAAACACAGCCCCCTCCACCGTCTTTTTGGGGCTAATCGCCGAAAGTTTGATCCGCCCAAACAGTTTGCCAAATACATAGGCTCCAATGTCTGCCGCCCAAATGCAGCCAAATGCTAGCAGCGTAGCCGTTAGACCTGCGGGCAGCGTCTTGAGGTCTGGGAAAAACGATGCGGGCATAAACCCGTCAAACGGCAGATTGCTGGCGGCAATTTGGTCTAATGAGCGCAGGCGCACCCAATAGCTGGGCAGGTAGCCGCCATAAAACAAGCCAAGCACAGAGGCAGAAATATCGGCGATGGTGGCAAACTTGGGCTGAAACAGTAGATAAAAGCAAATTAACGTCCCCGCCACTGGCATGACAGCATCCGCTAATGCGGGGGATAAATTGGAAACGATGAGCAAAATTTGGCTGACGACAAGCGTGGTTTTGGCGGCGGGGGCAATGCCCTTAGCGCGGCACAGTTGAAAGTATTCTAGCTGCCCTAAGTAGACAATGATGCTCATGCCGATCGTAAAGTACCATCCGCCCAACACAATCATTCCTAGGGCGAGAATAATGGCGACGATGGCGCTAGTGACGCGAGCAACGGGCATAAACACACTCTGATAAGGCTGGCTTAAGCGCAGATTAAGAATTACTCTGGCATATTTGGGGGCACATCTACACCAGGTAGTCAGGTTTTCTTCTCTAATTGTGACAGCAGACGGGTGAAAGCTACGAGGGAGAGCCATCCCCTAGGCGGTCAGCTTATTTTCTCGCCACTTAAAATAAACATTGGATCGAGGGCAGTAAACACTTGGTTTATCCCTCGGTTTTCTAGGCGGTTGATGGCGGACTGCACCACTTCTACATTGCGGATGTGCAGTTCTGCTAGGCTTTCGGAAATGGCGTACAGGTTCTCAAAATTGTTGGCGATCGCCACCACGCGCCCTCCCGGAGCTAACCGGAGCCAGACATCTTTCAAAATGGCTTTGACAGAGCGTCCACCTTCAATGCAAACACAGTCGGGTGCTGCCGTTAAGGTGCTGAGGCATTCTGGTGCGTTGCCTTCAATGACCTCCACGTTTTTTACCGAAAAGCGATCGCAGTTGCGTCGAATCAGACCTGCTACTTCTTCATCGCGTTCAATGGCAAAGACTCGACCTTGAGGGCAGATCAAACCCACTTCCACCGGAATGGTGCCGGTTCCTGCACCCACATCCCACAGCACCGCCGCTGGCTTCAGCCGCAGTTGCGCAATAATCAGCACCCGAATTTCTCGCTTGGTCAAAGGAATGCCGGGTAGCTGTTCAAATAGCTCATCGGGGATACCAGGGGTGGAGTAGGGCCAGAGGGGGGGCATGGGG
>CASBQX010000225.1 GCA_949127925.1 Synechococcales cyanobacterium PMM_0002 | reverse complement strand
TTGATTGATTTGTTGATTAATTTTAAGTTTGATCGTTTGAATCTGCTGCGTGAAAACTAGCTGAAATGATGTAAAGTTTTTAAATTTCTGATTTTGGTAGCGTTCGGGAGCTGAATCTGCGTGCCATTGTGGTCTGTCTCAGCACAACCCGCTCAGCATCATATTATTAGCTTAGAGCTAAATTCCTCATCAATCTAGCACCAAACGCAACAAGCGCTCAAAAGCTAGACCGGAACCTCACGGGAGAGGCATCTAGCTTTGAGGAATTTCGCCCGATCATGTGCGGGTTGCTTCAGAAATCAGTTACGATAGCTTATTGCAAGGATGCTAAGCCCGCATGAGGCTAGCATTCGTTTGACCTCTGTCACAAAGAATCTGATGAAAGTTACCCAGGAAAAACTTCCCGCTAGTCGGGTTGGTCTAGAAATTGAGATCCCGCCCGAAGCATCCCAGCAGGCATATGACAAAGTCCTGCAACAGTTTATGCGTAATGCCAATATTCCTGGGTTTCGCAAAGGAAAAGTACCTCGCCAAGTCTTAATCCAGCGGTTTGGGAGCGGTCGGCTCAAAGCGGCAGCGCTAGAAGAACTGCTGGAAGATACCTTAAAAAAAGCGGTGGAACAAGAAAATATTGACGCCCTCGGCGGCTTTGAGCTGCGCTCTTCTTTTGAAGACTTGGTGAGTCAGTTTCAGCCTGGGGCTGCCATAACCGTGTCGGCCGTGGTAGACGTGCCTCCTCAAGCCACTCTCTCGGTCTATCAGGGGTTAGCCGTCAAGGCAGAAGCAGTCGAGTACGATCCAGCCAAGGTCGATGAACTGCTAGAGAACTACCGCAACCGTTCTGTGACTCGTGTCCCGGTGACAGACCGACCAGCGCAAGAAAAAGACTTGGCCATCGTTGACTTTACGGGTCAGGTGAAAACGGGCGAGGACGATGCTGACTTAGAAGAGATTCCAGGTGGCAGTGCTCAAGATTTTGAAATTGAGCTGTTGGAAGGTAAATTCATTCCCGGATTTATTGATGGCATTTTGGGGATGAATGTGGGAGAAACCAAAACAGTCTCTGCAACGTTCCCAGAGCCTTATCCGCAAGAAAACTTGGCGGGTAAGCCTGCCATTTTTGAAGTTACCCTCAAAGATTTAAAAGAAAAAGAGCTGCCTGAACTAGACGACGATTTCGCTGAAGAGATTAGCGAATTTGCAACGCTTGCTGAGCTGAGAGCATCGCTGGAAGACCGCTTCCGCACTGAAGCAGAAGACAAGACCAAAGCGAATAAGCAAGAAGCGCTGTTGAAAGAATTGGTGATCCATGTCGAAGTAGACCTACCCGAAACGTTGATCCGCCGAGAGATGGACTACATGATTACTCAAACAGCGATGCGATTGAGTGAGCAGGGAATGGACGTTAAAAAAATGTTCACCCCCGAAATTGTGGAGTCTCTGCGCAATAGTTCCCGTGGAGAGGCGATCGCCCGGATTCAGCGGACGATGGCGCTAGGGGAAATTGCCAAACAAGAGTCGCTTACCGTCACCTCAGCAGACGTGGATGCCAAAGTGCAAGAGGTGCTGACAGACATGGGCGAGCGTGAAATCGATCGCGATCGCCTGCGTGAAGCGGCAGAAGAAGAGCTGATGCGGGATAAAATCTTTGACTGGTTAGAAGCCAACAACACGATTGAGCTAGTTCCTGAAGGGTCGCTCACGCCCGAACCCAGTGAAGAACCCAGTGAAGAACTCAGCTCAGCTAGTGTCGAAGCGGAATCAGACGTATCAAATCAAGCTGCCTCTGATCAAACTGTGACGGTTGAAGCGGTTTCAGTAGCTGTAGATGAATCTGCCGCTGAGCCGGAAGAAAGCCCAGACGCGATCAGTGAGTAGACAGCAGCGATAGTGGTGAAGGCTCAAACCCTTCTATCCGCAGGCTCACCAAGGGAAACCCTGCCAAAATAGATGCAGGAGAATCCGAGGAAGGGGTGTAGATAGAGGGATAACCGAAACAGCTTAACTGATTCGGCTAGAGGTACACTTAAGGCTAGATTGAAAAGGCTAGATTAATAATGCATCTTAGATTGAAATGCACCAGTTGCTCTGGCTTTTGGGTGATAGCTGAACTGCATCGTGTGTAAGCAAATCTTCAGATTCCTTACCAGTCCCAAGGGAGTTAAGGCATAATGTCGGGTATGGCTTTGTTTACCCGGCATAGGCTGGCTAGCCATCCTTTGGCTTAACCACTTCACATGTCACCTCAAAATTCTGTCCGTCCTCAGTGAACTAGTTCTTCCGCCCAGCTTTGTGCTGTTACCCGTGTAATTTCTATGCTCGTATCTCAGTCTTCAGATCACGCCATTACTAGCACTCGTCCCCTTGCAGTTTCCTCCTTAGGGGGTCAAGCTTCAAGCTCACTCACCGCAATGATTCCAATGGTGGTTGAGCAGTCAGGGCGTGGAGAACGGGCATTTGATATTTATTCTCGACTGCTGCGAGAGCGGATTATTTTTCTAGGGACGCCAGTAGACGATGCGGTTGCCGACTCTATCGTGGCGCAGCTCTTATTTCTAGATGCTGAAGATCCCGAAAAAGACATCCAAATCTACATCAACTCTCCTGGGGGGTCGGTGACGGCAGGCATGGCTATCTACGACACCATGCAACAAGTACGTCCCGATATCGTGACAATTTGTTTTGGGTTGGCTGCTAGTATGGGAGCATTCTTGCTGACAGCAGGAGCGGCTGGCAAGCGGATGTCGTTGCCGAGTTCTCGAATTATGATTCACCAGCCGTTGGGCGGTGCTCAAGGGCAGGCGGTGGATATCGAGATCCAGGCGCGCGAAATCCTTTACCACAAGCGCAAGCTCAACGAACTGCTGTCGTTTCACACGCATCAGCCCTTCGATAAGCTCGAAGCTGATACCGAGCGAGATTTCTTTATGTCTGCTGAGGAAGCCAAGCAATACGGTTTAATTGACCAAGTTGTCTCGCGGCAAGAGCTATCTGCCGTCCGAGAAACTGTCACCGCACTGAATTAAGGGGCGACCATGTCAAAGTATGACTCCCATCTCAAATGTTCATTCTGTGGCAAATCACAAGAGCAAGTTCGTAAACTGATCGCTGGACCGGGGGTTTACATTTGTGATGAATGTGTAGATCTATGCAATGAGATCTTAGATGAGGAGTTGTTTGACTCTAGGTCAACGGTGCCACAGGCTTCACCGAGGCGAGAGCAGCAGCCTGAAAAACAGCGGCCAGTGCGATCGCCCCGGATGTCATTAACCCAAATTCCTAAGCCCCGAGAGATCAAAAAACATCTCGACGAGAATGTGATTGGTCAAGACGAGGCCAAGAAGATCCTATCGGTGGCCGTTTATAACCACTACAAGCGGCTGAGCTTTACCCAACCCAAAGGCAGCACCAATAAGGTTGAGGACACCGTTGAGCTACAAAAATCCAACATTTTGTTGGTAGGGCCAACAGGGTGTGGCAAAACGCTCTTAGCCCAGACCCTAGCCGAGATGCTTGATGTTCCCTTTGCCATAGCAGACGCCACCACGCTTACCGAAGCCGGGTATGTCGGTGAAGACGTTGAGAACATCTTGCTGCGGCTGTTGCAGGTTGCCGACCTAGATGTAGAAGAAGCGCAGCGAGGCATCATCTACATCGACGAAATTGACAAAGTGGCGCGCAAGAGCGAGAACCCATCCATTACCCGTGATGTGTCGGGTGAAGGGGTGCAGCAAGCCCTGCTAAAGATGTTGGAGGGGACAATTGCTAACGTGCCGCCTCAAGGCGGGCGCAAGCATCCTTATCAAGACTGCATCCAAATTGACACTAGCAATATTCTGTTTATTTGCGGTGGTGCGTTTGTTGGCTTAGAAAAGTCAGTTGAGCAGCGCATTGGCAAAAAGTCGATGGGCTTTGTCCAACCCGGTGAAGGACAAACTAAGGAAAAGCGCACCGCAGATGTGCTAAAAAGTTTGGAGCCAGACGACTTGGTTAAGTTTGGCATGATTCCTGAATTCATTGGCCGGGTTCCGGTGGTTGCGGTCGTCGATCCGCTGGATGAGGATGCGCTGGCTGAAATTTTGACAGAACCCCGCAATGCTCTGGTGAAGCAGTACCAGAAGCTGATGAAGATGGACAATGTGCATCTGGAGTTTAAGCCAGAGGCAGTGCGGGCGATCGCCAAAGAAGCCTACCGTCGCAAGACTGGAGCTAGAGCGCTGCGCAGCATTGTCGAAGAGCTGATGCTAGATGTGATGTATGAGTTGCCCTCGCGCAAAGATGTCACTCGCTGCTTGATTACCCGTGAAATGGTCGAGAAACGATCTACAGCCGAACTGCTGCTGCATCCGTCTTCGCTGCCCAAACCAGAGTCGGCTTAAACGACCGATGCCTTACTTTTTAATTCGCGGAGTAAACCACTATTATGAGTGGATTAGCACAGCCGAAAGCCCACCATCGGGTCACAAACCCGTTATGGTATTTTTACACGGCTGGGCAGGCTCAGCCCGATATTGGGAAACGACAGCTCGGGCGTTAGTCGATCACTTTGACTGCTTGCTGTATGATTTGCGAGGTTTTGGGCGATCGCTACTGCCTAAACCTCCTCCCCCAGAGGTAGCCGCGATCGGCTACGAGTTGGAAACCTATGCTGACGATCTAGCGCTGCTGGCCGATGCCTTAAGGATTCAAACCTTTTCTCTCAACGCTCACTCTACGGGCGCGTCGATCGCCACGTTCTTTCTCAATCGCCATGCAGCACGGGTTGATCGCGCCATTCTCACCTGTAGCGGCATTTTTGAATATGACAAAAAAGCCTTTGAAGCCTTCTACAAATTTGGCAAATATGTCGTGGAATTTCGGCCACCCTGGCTGTTAAAAATCCCGTTAGCCGACCGAATGTTTATGTCACGATTTCTGAGTCGCCCCATTTCTGGTGAAGCCCGACGGGCATTTTTAGAAGACTACATCACGGCAGACTATGAGGCGGCGCTGGGCACCATTTACACCGCCGTTAGTAAAAAAGCGGTTGATGTGATGCCGCAAGAGTTTGCGCAACTGGCGATGCCTACGCTCCTGATTTCAGGGCAATACGACAAAATCATTCCTGTTGATATGGGCGATCGCGCTTCCGCCCTGAGCCATCACATCCAGCACGTTGTCATGGCCAACACTGGGCATTTTCCCATGCTCGAAGATGCCCCAACGTACTTGAATCATCTTCGGACATTTTTGAGCCTACCCAGCCCATCATTGCAGTAGTAAAACAGCTTTCTCTTTCTTCTTTCTTCTTTCCTCCTTCCCTTCAGCCCTCATTACTGCCCGCCGTCATCGCTGTAATGACCGCCTGCTGACTCACCTGTTCATAAATAGTTTTAAGGTGATCCATCACCGCTTGAGCCGGAAGTGAAGCAGAACTCGCTGTACCTTCTGGCTTGAGCGGCAACAGTCCTAAAACATCCAGTACGGTTTCGGTACTGGGAGGGGGAACGATCACCACTAGCGACGGTTCTAGCTGATTGTCGTACTGCCAAAACTGATGTGGGTCAAGCGGCGGGCTTAGATCAGACGTAGGGGGCAACGCCAACTCTGAGGTGCTAGCCTCCCCATTCATGCTACGAAGTTGGCGCAGTGCCGTAATGATTTGTTCTTTAGTGCGACCCCGCAGCTGAAACAGCACAAACGGATCTTCACTGAAGCGATCGCCCAACACATAGTAGACTGCGCCGATGTGCTTGCAAGGATTAGCGGGGTCGGGGCAAGAACATTTGCTATGAATATCAAACTTGGTGAATGGAAACAAACTTAATCCATTCGACGTAAACACTTCCTCAATGTTTTGAGGCATTTCGCCCGCGAGCAGCTTTGCCGAAAAAATTGCCTGCTGTGACAGCGACTCAATCACATATTGCCATTGCTCTTGATCAAATGGGTCAAGCGAGAGCGACACCTTGTACGGTTCTGGAGCCGTTCCCTGCACCAGCGCGTGCACCTTAGACCCGCGAAAATCGAGTGCTAAAACATGTCCCTCCCGCGCATAGTTGCGGGCACGCGCTAAGCGACGAATCCAACCAAATGACTCTAGTACATCAATCCACCGTTGTGCCCACCATTCCCGACCGGGTTGTGCATCGTAGTTTGTCATACGTGAAACTTCCGTGTTCTCTTGCAGGAGTAGTAGTTACAGTTGGGATGATAAGTGTAAGAATGGATCTAATTCAGATTCAGCATGAACCCGAGTTCCTATGGTCTTTAACTCTGATGGTACCGACTTCTTTACTAGTAACACTGAAGAGGGGCAACCCAATCAACTGTTAAAGTATCTTCAGCATCAATCGCCAGACGCGTTGGCGAGGGTGGCTCGATCTGTCAGTCCAGAAATTAAAGAGATTATCTCTCAGAATGTGCATGGCTTGGTGGGAATGCTGCCGTCTGAGGGGTTTAGTGTACAAATTACAACCGAGCGCGACAATCTAGCAAGTTTGTTGGCATCGGCTATGATGACGGGCTACTTTTTGCGACGTATGGAACAGCGCATGGAGCTAGAAACGAGCGTTGCCGATGTTCCTTCCATGCACCGCGACCCTGTCAACGAAGAACCCCCAACCGACTGTTCCAAATAGATGCTGAGGACATTGAGCAGTCTTAGATAGGTTTGAAATGAGCTGTGAGAGATAGAGCGGCCTAATCCCGCTTCCCCCTCTTTTGGCTCATTTTAGGATGATTTAAGATCTCTCAGGTCTTAGTTGACCGTTAAAAATATATTGGACATAGCATCCCAATCTTTTCTACTGTGGTGGTATGTCAAATGGCATAAAAAGCATATCTATGACAGTTGTTAGACCTGCACTACCCAGTTTAATTCTTACTTTGGCGCTATGAGTAAAGGCACGTTATTTGACAAAGTTTGGCAATCCCATACGGTGGCAACGCTGCCATCGGGGCAGACCCAGCTATTCATTGGGTTACATCTAATTCACGAAGTGACCAGTCCTCAGGCGTTTGCGATGTTGCGCGATCGCGGGTTGACGGTGCCATTTTCCGAACGCACGGTGGCCACAGTCGACCACATTGTGCCGACCGAGAACCAGGCGCGCCCGTTTGTGGATGCGATGGCGGAAGAAATGATGCAGGAGCTAGAGCGCAACTGTAAAGACAACGGCATTCAGTTCTACAACATTGGCTCTGGTAGCCAGGGCATTGTCCATGTGATTGCGCCCGAGCAAGGCTTGACGCAGCCCGGTATGACGATCGCCTGTGGAGATAGCCACACCTCTACCCATGGGGCTTTTGGGGCGATCGCCTTTGGGATTGGCACCAGTCAAGTGCGCGACGTGTTGGCCTCGCAAACGCTGGCGCTGGCCAAGCTCAAGGTGCGCAAAATTGAAGTGAATGGGGCGCTGCAACCGGGCGTATACGCCAAAGACGTGATTCTCCACATCATTCGCACGCTGGGAGTCAAGGGCGGTGTGGGCTATGCCTACGAATTTGCGGGCACTACCTTTGATCACATGAGCATGGAAGAGCGGATGACCGTTTGCAATATGGCGATCGAAGGGGGAGCGCGCTGCGGCTATGTGAACCCCGATGCCATTACATTTGCATATCTCAAGGGACGAGACTTTGCCCCTAAGGGCGACGACTGGGAAACGGCTGTGGCTTGGTGGACGGCGATCCGCAGCGATGCCGATGCCGAGTATGACGACGTGATTGTGTTTGATGCGGACGACATTACGCCAACGATTACCTGGGGCATTACGCCTGGGCAGGGGCTGGGAGTTGGCGACCTGGTACCCACCGCAGCGTCGCTGCTGGAAGAAGATCGCTTCATTGCTGAAGAAGCCTACCAGTATATGGATCTGGCTCCGGGCACTCCGATTAAGGGCACCAAGGTCGATGTTTGCTTTATCGGCAGCTGCACCAATGGCCGGATTAGTGACCTGCGAGAAGCCGCTAAAATTGCTCAGGGTCGCCATGTGGCAGATGGGATCAAAGCGTTTGTGGTGCCTGGATCGGAGCGGGTGAAGCTGCAAGCGGAAGCCGAAGGGCTAGACAAAATTTTTGAAGCGGCAGGGTTTGAGTGGCGCAATGCCGGGTGCTCGATGTGTCTGGCGATGAACCCCGACAAGTTGGTCGGGCGGCAAATCAGCGCCTCGTCTTCTAACCGTAACTTCAAAGGGCGGCAGGGTTCTTCATCAGGGCGGACGCTGCTGATGAGTCCGGCGATGGTGGCAGCAGCGGCTGTAACGGGACAGGTGAGCGACGTTCGCGAGTGGCTGTAGAGCTATGACCACCATGCCTAAAACTGTCCTAATTACAGGGGCCTCAACGGGAATCGGGCGATCGCCACCGCATTAGAGCACTTTCAGCAAACATTCGCGTCAAGATTGTCGAGCCGGGGCCGATCAAGACCGACTTTTATACCCGGTCGATGGCGATCGCCCACCGTCCTAGTCTAGATGTCTACGATGCCCTAGTCGCCGCCGCCCTACCCAAGCTCAACCAGTCTGAGCAAACAGGTTCCCCGCCCGAGGTCACAGCGCAGGCGGCAATGCCAGCTTTCTGCTGCTGCTGCTGCGTAAACTGCTGCCCAATAGTCGATTGCGCCGCGTGATTCGCCAATCGATTATCGGTCGCGGTACTCCCTAAAAGATCCCAGAACATATCCCAGAACATATCCCAGACCATATCCAAGCATTGAGGAAACCATCCCATGAGCCAAGTTAAATCTGTGGCGGGTCACGGCATTCCCCTGGTGGGCAACGATATCGATACTGATCGGATTATTCCTGCCCGGTTTCTGAAGTGCGTCACCTTCGATGGTCTCGGTGCAAATGCCTTTGCCGACGATCGCAGCCAAACCAACGGCCAGCACCCGTTTGACCAACCCCAATACCAGGGCGCAACTATTCTAGTAGTCAACCGCAACTTTGGCTGTGGCTCGTCGCGGGAACATGCCCCGCAGGCGATCGCAAAATGGGGGATTCAAGCTCTAATTGGCGAAAGCTTTGCCGAAATTTTCTTTGGTAACTGCGTGGCCATGGGCATTCCCTGTGTCACCGCCAGTGAAGCCGACGTCAAGCAATTGCAGGCCGCCATTACTGCCAACCCCCAAGCCACCGTAGACATAAACCTGGAAGCGATGACTGCTAGCTACGGCAACATGTCCGCCCCAGTGCAGATGGCAGAAGGTTCGCGCAATATGTTTACCTCTGGCACTTGGGATGCCACCGGGCAATTAGTCGCGCAAATTGCCCAAATTAGAGCCACAGCAGCAAGTTTGCCCTATGTCACCTGGGGACAGGCCGTACGCTAGGACAACGTAACGCAGGGTGGGCATTGCTCATCCTGCTAATTGTGAAAGCAAAAGGCAGTCGTTCCTATCGCCCCAGCACCTTCACCACCGCCGCGCCGCCAAAGTAAAGCCCTAGCACCGCCCCAGCCAGCAAGCTTTGGGTTACCGGGTCTGTGGAGGGCGTTAGCACGGCTCCCAGCACCGCCCCGCCCAAAACCACGTAGCGCCAGCTTGCCAGCATTTGCTTCGACGACACTAGCCCCAACACGCCCAACAAAGTCTGAATCACTGGAATTTGGAACGCCAGCCCCGTACTAAATAGCAGCAGCAGCACAAACTCAAAATAGCGATCGATTGACCACAGCTGCTCTACTACATCCGCGCCGTAGTTGATAAAAAAGTTGAGTGCCGCTGGAATCAGAGCCACATAGGCAAACACCAATCCACCGGCAAATAAGACCGTAGATCCCATCACAATCGGTGCTACAATTCGCCGCTCTTTGCGGGTGAGACCGGGCAGCACAAACTGAATAATTTGGTATAGGACAAACGGACTGGCCAGCAGCAGCCCAGTATAGGCGGCAACCTTAATCGACACAAAAAAGTATTCACCCGGTGCTAGCTGTAGAAACTTGACCCCTTGAGCTGGAACCTCTAGGAGTCGCACAATTGGATTGACAAAGAAAAAGCAGCCGACAATGCCCACGACAACAGCAATTAGTGCGGAGAAAATGCGCGTCCGCAGTTCTTCTAAATGGTCGAACAGCGACATTTCTACGTCCAAATCGGGCGCTTCCTCATCGTCAACCGAACTGGCAACGGGAGATGTGCCGTTTGAGCTATTTTTTGAGCTATTTATAGCAGTGCTAGTCAGGCTTTCCTGAGCAGCGGTTGGGGTGTCTGTTGGAGCAGTCATGGCAAACAGTCGAGCTACAGGATTGCAGACACTAATAGCCTAGCGTTTTCTGGGCGGGGTAAGCGGCTAGTCACTATTAAATCTAAGATCTAGCTGATCTAAATTCTTTAGCAGCGTCGAGGGCGATCGCCTCGCTCTTTGGCGCAATCATGTGGGTCAAAACTAGGGCGGGCTTCATATTTTGCAACAAAAACTGGGCAAACAGTTACGCTTCATTGCGAATCGCTAGTCAGCTTGAAGCCCCGTGATAGGGTCAATATTGTTGGTTGAAGAGCTAGTTTGAGACGCTGCGTGTAATGAGAGAGAACACTTTGACTACATCTTCTGGGCAACCTGCCAATTCGGTACTGAGAGAAGACTTCAGTGAGTATGTCGCCCATTTACAACTTCATATGGCGCTTCATGCCCGCAAGTTAGTGCCAACGCTCACCAAAACGGCCGATAGCCGCGAGCAATTGTTGCATCAAACCCAAGCAAATTTTGAAAAATACGTCTCTCGTCAGGTTATGTAGTCTGTGCTGATTTGTCGCAAATGGAGAGGTTCGGCTGAGCTTCTCCATTTTTTTGGATGATTTGGAGGCTGAGCCTCCGGTGGAGCGTTGCTAGGCTCTGCCTAGCAACGAGGCGCACGAGGCGCTAACGAGGAGCTAGCTTCCAGGTGTAGCTAGAAATGAGGTTGGTGACAATGTGCGCCACGATGGGCACCAGCAAATTGCCAGTAGCTAGAACGCTAACGCCCAGTATTGCCCCAATCACGGTTGCCCAAATAATATAAGACCACTGCTGTGCTCCGCTAAAGTGCAGCACGCCAAAACACAGGCTGGATATGAGCACGCCCCACGCATTTAGCCCGATCGCAGGTAGCATCACACCCCGAAACAGCAGTTCTTCACTCATCCCCGGCAGTAAACCTAGCCAAATGAGGTCGGTTAGGGTCAAGGACGAGAGCACCAGGCTCAGGTAAAGATTGGCACTAGTACGGTAGTCGCCCCACAGTTGGTAGGCCACTGCACTGGCCGCAGAAATTCCTATTCCTAGACCTGTACCCATGAGTACAGCGGGCAGGGTCAGCGTTACCGGGACTAATTGCACCGTGTCAAACGCTAGCCACAGACGTGCCAAAAACAGCAGAATTAGCGCTGTAATGCCGATGGCGGCCAAAATTTGGACGCGGCTGAGCGGTTCGATTTGAGGCTGGGGTGAGGACGGTTCGGTCACGGTGGCAAATTGCACGGAGGGCGGGAACTAGAGAAGGCGGGCACCCCCAGGGGCGATCGCACAACCCGGTTTAAGGCTAGCACTTGCCGTTGGCTTTTCCATCCAAAGTTTTATCAAGTGGTTGAAGAGCGTGGAGTTGCGGATCCAAGGCGGTTGGGTCGATGCCAGCGCGGTGAGCCACGAGCGCACCCAGCGCCTCTAGGTATGAATTTACGGCGATCGCCGGCAATCCCAACGAAGCCGCCGTCACCTGCATCCGAGTGGTGTTGCTGCCCACGGTGATCAGGCGCGTCTGGCTCAGACTCAGCACCGCGCTGCCGCCGCAGGCCGTTGCGGGCACTACTAGCGCATCGACTTGATTGGCCCAGATATCGCTGGGTTGAGCCGGGTTCTGGGTGTCAATCTGGGTGCCAATCTGGCCAATAGTCTGGCTAACAATCTGGCTAACAATTTGGGGAGCGCGGCTGAGACCCACCAGCACACAGGGCAAAAATGTATGCCCCAACTCTTCTGCGGCTGACTTGGGAGCAAGCAACGGGTCGAGCGGCAGGGGCAACAGCGCTGGAGCATGGGCGCAGGGCACCCGAAACGTACGAACCACCAAATGGCTAATCACGGCTTCAGCTCCGGCTAGTGGGTCAACCCCTTGCCCCTGACGATACTGCTGTAGGGCGTCGCTGCCCTCGTCGTCGGGGAATCGAACTACGACCGCGATCGCCTCTGCCCCTGCTTGTGTGATCAGCTTGTCCACGGCTCGCAGCAGACTATCGGGATTTTGAATGGTGCCCCAGGTGGCTCCCGATGCCGCCGTTTGTAGCGTTACACCTAGCGGCGCATCGGTGACGACATAGTCGCTCAGGCTTAGCCCCAACGTGGCGCGAGTGGCATCGGCGGCCTGTAAATGACGCTGCCTCAAGTCGGGTTCAATGCCACAGTCGAGCACCAGCCCCACCCGGTTTTGATGCACCGGACGCAGCCCCCATCGCCCTGCGGCAAACTGATCTAGCGCATAGCCTTCGACATAGAGCGCGTTGGGCAGCGGCCAGTAGAGCTGCGCCCCATTTAGCACATTGGGGTGGGTAATCAGCCGATCGGCCACCTGGGCGATCGCCCGTGCCACCGGCAGGGCATCGCCAGCATAGCCGCCGACCGCTGCCCCCACGCCCGTTGGCACAATTAACATGACCGTATAGGGACGCTGGCTCACGAACTGCATACGCTATGGGGATGAGTGAAGTCACCGACTGTGACCACGGCTTCAATGTGGGCAATTTGCCGCACTGGATCAATTTGCGTAATGGCCCAGCGCAAGGGTTCTCCATGCTGCTGGAGCCGAGTGGCGATCGCGGCTTCTAGCTCTGCCACTGCGGGCAACAGGCCAATTTCTAATTCAATGAACTGAATGATCATGAGCTGAGTTGGTCTGGGGCGATTCTGGGGCGATTCTCGGGCTATTTTGGGGCGACTCTGGGGTGACTCTGGGGCGATCCGGCCTATTTTTTCTGCGATCGCCCGAACTGTAGATCGTAGACGATGTCTTCTTTCTCAGTTTCAATCGTCAGATCAGATAGCGGATAGGCGATACAGAGCAACGCATAGCCTTGCTGCTGAAGTTCCGCGCTGACACCCATCCCTTCACGTTGATCGACCGTTCCAGAGAGTACTTGCGCGGCGCAGGTGGTGCAAACCCCTGCGCCGCAAGACGTTGGCAGCTCCAACCCTGTCGCTTTCGCGGCTGCTAGCACCGTTTGATCGGCGGGGACTGGGATGGTATAGACATTGCCTTGATGGCGAATTTCAGCAGTATAGGTAGTAGACATAATCAGTCGTTATCAAGATTCTAGGCAAGTTCTAGGCAGGTCTTAGGCAATTAAGTGGGTGGGGGAGGGGTTTGTCGAGTTTTGAACTTTGGGTTAACCGTCTAACTCAAAGCTCAAAACTTAAAGCGCACTGATTCCTAAGAGACCAACTCACTGTCAGGAAACGTACGTTTGAAATCATCAATCAAGTCGTCGAGTTCTTCGAGAGCTTGATTTACATCAATTCGCAGCGTGCCCAAATCGGGTTGTTCTAGCAACCGCACCAGCGAATCTCGCTTGCTCATCAACAGGAATAGGCGATCGCGCAGAACCTGGGGATCTAACATCAAACAGCTCTCCACCGGAATTTGGCACAGGTTTCATCCTACCAAACCCCTTCGTCACTCGGGCTGGTTTTAGCAGTTGTTTTAAAAGTTGATTATTTGGCCTCTCATTTGGCCTCTCATTTGGCCGCTAATTGGACAAACGTCCCAAACCAGCAAATTGTAAGGAATAATTAAAACGACACTTGATTGTTGGCGGTTTGCTATGCTTGGTCGAATTTCGTTTGGGTCGGTCGGGTTGGTGGTGGGTGGCATTCTGACAGTCATGGGATTTGTGGCGTACTTTACGAGCAATGCCACCCTCAACTTGGTGGGTTTTTTCTATGGCATTCCCGTTTTGTTGGGGGGGCTGGCGCTCAAAAACTCGGAGCTAGAGCCAGTGCCGTTTTCTCCAGCCACCTCGTCAGAAATTTTGGCGTTGCGCGACACCCAGGCTACCGCTACCCAAAACCAGATTCGCAAAGATATTACTCGCTACCGCTACGGACAGCCCGCCCATTTAGATAGCTCATTGGACAGTTTAGGGCTTAGCCCCACCGACGACGAGCGCCCGATTTTGCTAACCCTGCGTGAAGAAAATCGGCAGGGTGCCTATGCCTTGGTGTTGGAATTTGATTCGGAATATGTGCATCTAGATACATGGGAAAAGAAACGCGAGAAGATTGCGACTTTCTTTGGCCCTGGGTTGCAGGTAGAAGTGAGTCAACCTGCCGTGGAGCGGATTGAGGTGGCGCTGGTGGCCGCT
>CASBQX010000224.1 GCA_949127925.1 Synechococcales cyanobacterium PMM_0002 | reverse complement strand
GGCTAGAATGGGCAGTCGGGATTCCCGGCACTGTGGGCGGAGCCGTAGTCATGAACGCTGGAGCACACACCGCCTGCACCGCAGATATCTTGGCCAATACACAGGTGCTCACAACTGATGGTTCGCTGCAAACGCTGCTGCCCAGCAACTTAGACTATCGGTATCGCACCTCTGCCTTGCAGGGAGATGCCAGTCGGCTGGTGACACAGGCCACCTTTCAGCTCCAACCCGGAGCTGAACCCGCTCTGGTCATCGCCGCAACCCGTGCCCATCAGGAGCGCCGCCATGCCACGCAGCCCTATCACTTGCCCAGTTGCGGCAGCGTATTTCGCAACCCCGAACCGCATACGGCAGGCTGGTTCATTCAAAAAACCGGGTTAAAGGGATATCAAATTGGCGATGCTCAAGTTTCTCAACTTCACGCTAATTTCATCGTAAATTGCGGTAACGCAACGGCTAACGACGTGTTCCAGCTGATTCGCTACGTCCAAGCGCAGGTTGAGCAGCATTGTCAGGTGCGGCTGGAACCAGAAGTTAAAATTTTGGGTCAGTTTTAAAATCCACTCAATGCCGCCCAATTCGCTCCCTGTGGCACAAGCAGCTTAGCCACTTTGGCGAGTGGAACAGTTTGCGAGATGGCGGAGAATGCTTTAGTGCTACAGTTTCTTCACCGTTTAACGGTGAAAATTTACAAGTTAGTTACGTGGTGTGAGACAGTAATTCATGGCAAGTTTGCTCTTGTCCCTTTTAACCCTTGCTGCTCAGCAAGCAAAGCATAGATTTGTTCAGAAAACTCGGACTATAGCGGTGACGCAGGAACGGTTTTTGTTAACCTTGCTGCGGGCGTATCAAGATACTGAATTAGGACGGCAGTTGAACCTGTCCCAAATCAACTCAGTGGCCGCGTTTCGTCAGCAGGTGCCCATTTCGCCCTACAGTGCCTATGAGCCATATGTAGAGCGCGTGGCTCGGGGCGATCGCAACATTCTCACCCCCGATCCGGTGATTTACCTCAACTTGACCAGCGGCAGCACTGGTAAGCAAAAGCTAATCCCGGTGACCAAGCGATCGCGGCGGATGCTGTCACGGGCAAACCAAGTCAGCCTTGGGTTTGCGGCAACGGCAGCGGCCAAGCGCGGGCGATCGCTCGGCAAAATACTGATGACCAGTTCGGTGCAAATTTTGGGTCACACCAGTGGCGGCATCGAATATGGGCCAGTTAGCGTCAGCGCCGTGCGGTTGAGCAATTCTATTTATCGACAAATTTTTGCCCATCCCTACGAAACCCTGCAAGTTGCCGACAGCTTGGCTCGGCACTACCTCTGCCTGCTGTTTGCCCTCAGAGAATCTAGCCTGGGCATGATTGGGGCCACGTTTCCCGTGATGGCGCTGCGGTTGTGCGACTACCTTGAATGCTACGCCGAAGACCTGATCCACGATTTAGAAACTGGCGCGATCGCCCCCTGGCTGGTTCTAGAACCCGAGCTGCGGGTCAAGCTCCAGCGACAGTTTTCGGCTGTGCCCCAACGCGCTGCCCAGCTGCGCCACAGACTCAAAACTGCGGGTCGGCTGACTCCGAAATTGGCCTGGGATGACCTGTCATTGGTGGTGACGGCGCGGGGCGGCACGTCTGATTTCTACTTTGAGCGCTTCCCGCAATACTTTGGCAATACGCCCATCTTTGGCGGCATTTATTCATCAGCTGAAGCCACCTTTGGGGTATACCACGACCTCGACCGTGATGGCGTCGTCTTGGCACTAGAGAGCGGCTTCTACGAATTTGTCGCTGAAGAGCAGTGGGGCGAAACCCAGCCCAAAACGCTGCTGCCATCGGAGGTGGTGGTGGGCGATCGCTACCGGATCTTAGTCACCAGCTACAACGGCTTCTACCGCTACGACAACGGCGACGTTGTAGAAGTTATCGGCTTCTACAACCAAACGCCCCTGATCACCTTTCGGCATCGGCTGGGGGGGCTGCTCTCCTCTACTACCGAAAAAACGACCGAATTTCATGCCATTCAGGTAATGCAGCTGCTCCAGCAGGACTTCAACCTGCCGCTAGAAAATTTCTGCATTACCCTTTCCGACCAGGAAGTCCCCCCCCACTACCTGGTCAATATCGAGCTACCAGTCGGGCAGCAGCTTGCCAATCCTCAGGCGTTTCTGCGCCAGTTTGACCAGCGGCTAAAAGAGATTCATGTCTCCTACGAAGTCAAACGGCGCGATCAAGTCCCCCCACCCCGGCTCCGCATTCTGGCATCGGGCAGCTTCGATACAATTCGCCAGCGACTACTCCAGCGCGGCATCCCCGAAGCACAGCTCAAATTCCCCCATATCAATGAAGATAGGCACTTTCTGGCGGGGCTAGTGGTGGAGCAAGAGGTATTAATGGAGCAGGAACTGGGAGTTAGCAGTTAGGAATTAGAATTAATTAGGTTCTGAGTTTTGAGTTTTGAGTGAACCGTCTAACTCAAAACTCAAAACTGACTCACTCCTCAGGTGATACGAAGTGAAGTAGATAGCAACTATGGGCGAGCCTTTATTATGAACGGTGTGTTGAGCAGGGTAATTCAGAAGATAGAAAGTTTGGTTCCCCAATATTCCAAGGTGGGAGAATCGATTTTCTTTAGCAAGGAGCAGTTTCCTTGGGTAGATATGCTAGAGGCAAACTGGAAGGTGATCCGCGAAGAGCTAGATGAGGTGATGGAGTATGCCGATGCGCTCCCTAACTTCCAAGACATTTCGCCGCGTCAGAGCCGGATTGCCAATGACAATTTGTGGAAAACGTTTTTCTTTTGCGCATTTGGCTTTAAATCTAAAAAGAATTGCGATCGCTGCCCCGAAACAGCCAAGCTGCTAGAAAAAATTCCTGGCCTTAAGGTCGCCTTCTTTTCAATCTTGGCTCCCGGTAAACACATCCCCGAACATCGCGGTAAGCACAAAGGCTTGATCCGTTACCATTTGGGGCTGAAAGTACCTGAACCTAGATCAGCCTGCCGGATTCGGATTGCCGACCAAATTGCCTATTGGGAAGAAGGCAAAAGCTTATTGTTTGACGATACCTACTACCACGAGGTTTGGAACGACACAGATGGCTATCGCGTTGTGCTGTTTTTAGACATCGCTCGCCCCCTGCGCTTTCCGCTATCGCTGGTCAACTGGCTAGCCTGCACCGTGATTTCGCTGTCGCCCATTGTGCAGGTGGCGCGGGGCAACCACGAAGATTGGGAGAAGCAGTTTGAGGCAATTTTGAAGTAGCGCCCAGATATCAGAAACAACGTAGGGGCGGTTCGCGAACCGCCCCTACGTGATTTTTCCAGAGATCTAGAGAACGGGTTTGAAGCGCTTCTCTTGACCCAACAAAGTCAGGCTCAAGACGCTGACGGCGATCGCAATCCCAGCAGCCAGATAAAACACGGGCATAAACCCGAAGCTTTTCCAAATGGGACCTAGAATCACGGGGGAGACAAACAGGCCAAGGGCGTTGAAGCCTGTTCCGATCGCTAGCACGCTAGCCCGCAAGTCTACAGGCGCTAGTTCGGCCAGCAG
>CASBQX010000223.1 GCA_949127925.1 Synechococcales cyanobacterium PMM_0002 | reverse complement strand
TCAGCCTAACCGATCGCTTTAGCATATGCGCCATGTAACCGCTTGAGATATTTTTCTGCGGTAAAGGATTGAGCTACCTGTTTTCCTGTTTTGGCCAGCTGATCACGCAGGGGGCGATCGCCTAGCATTTTCTCCAACTTACGCTGAATATCAGTGACGTCGTAGGGGTTTACATAGAGTGCTGCTGGCCCACACACTTCTGGCAAGCACGAGGTATTGGACGTGATCACCGGACAGCCCATGGTCATCGCTTCTACAGGCGGCAGGCCAAACCCTTCATACAAAGAAGGAAACACAAAACAGTAGGCTCCTTGATACAAATAGCGGAGGCTATCCGCCGGAACATATTCCAGCAGCTTCACTTCTCGCTTGGCATCGCGGTCAAACAGGTAGGCCATCCGAGCCAACTCATCTTCGTAAGACCACGCTTTTTTGCCAACCAGCACTAAGGGCATATCGGTGTCTAAGGCCGCATACGCTTCTAGCAGTCGCCCCACGTTCTTTTTCGGCTCGATCGCCCCGACAAATAGCAAATAGTTTTGGTAGCTGAGCCGATAGCGCTGGAGATAGAGGTCAATGTCGTCAGAACTGGCGCTCAGGGGCTTTATATTCACGGGCTGATAGGTGACCAAAATTTTGTCGGGGTCGGCGTCAAAATAGGTGAGCAGGTCGGTTTTGGTATGTTCTGAAACGGCGATCGTAATGGCAGAATCTTTGAGTGAGGAGCGCACCTTGCCATAGAAATCTTTTTTGTTATCGAGCGTGGTGTAGGGCAACCGCAGTGGAATTAAATCGTGAACAGTGGTAATTTTCTTGGCTCCTGGAATTTGCACAGGCAGTGGAAACGTTGCATGCCAGATATCAATTTTTTCGGGAATCGAAATATTAGTCACTCGCCCCAGCAAGCTGAATGCCGCATCTG
Source organism: Synechococcales cyanobacterium PMM_0002 (assembly GCA_949127925.1). Lineage (GTDB taxonomy): Bacteria > Cyanobacteriota > Cyanobacteriia > Elainellales > Elainellaceae > CASBQJ01. The sequence continues at coordinate 1,791 of CASBQX010000223.1, read as the reverse complement.
CCACTTTGTAGCACTGAGGCAGATTATAGGACTGAGCAATTTGGATAAAGTCTTCGCTAAATTTGCCCTGCTTCAGCACTACCTCACCCAGCGATTGTCGCCGCCACGCCTGGTAAAACGATGGAATAGACGATCGCGCAATTCCCTTGAGCAGGCCGAAAATTTCAAAGTATCGATTTTTAGGGCCGTCTTGGTCATCAAAAAACAGCACTTCATCCAAAATTGGGTCGGTTTTGCTGCTGTTGCGGCTGAGCAAAACGTCCACATCTACCCCCATCGAGGTCAGCGCCCGGATCAAGTTGACCGCATAGGTGCGGATGCCTGTCCCGGTGGTCAGCTGCAAGTTATAGCCATCTACCAGCACCTTCAGCCCCGTCAGATTTAGCTCAGGCGGCAGTGGCACGGGCGGCAAATCGCGCGGCACCAGCTGCATTTGCAGCGTTTCCCCGGACACCAGCGTGTCCGAAATCGCCAGATCCTTCAGCGCCGGTTCCACCAGAAGCTGGCCATCGTCTCGCTGTGCGCCCGGATTGCTCCAGGTCGAACCTTCTTTAATCCGGAAACAGCGCACCAAACCGGGCACGCAGATCACATACTTATCCCGCTTCGGAATCGATTCAGGCGACCAGGCCGTAATCCACCAGTCTTCATCGGCACCTTGCCCCGGCTTGCCGCCCTCGGGTTTGGGCGCACCTAGGTAGGGAGTGGGAATCGGCATTACACCCGTCCAATAGTCGCGGTGGGCATGCAGATGCGGTCCTGGTATGGAGCGTTTGAAGAAGATGTCATGTCCAGCCAGGGTGCCTGTGGCAAAGGTGGGATGTTCTGCCGCGTCGCGCCCCGTCAGAATGGGTCGCTCGGCAGAATCTTGAATAGTTTCCAGAATATGGAATAGGTCGGGATGCACATCCACATCGTCTTGGAAGTAAGAAATCCAGTCGATGTCGGGATCGGCCAGCCAGTAGCCCAGACCCACATTCATCGCATTCGGCAGCCCCCGGTTTTGCGGAATCCGGATCAGCGGCACCTGGTGGGCGTCGGCAATCCGCTGGTTTTCGGCGACGTTTTCTGGCGTGGAGGCGTCGTCTACAATCACCACTGGCGCGCCCAGCTTCAGAATTTGGGGGAGCGATCGCCCCAAACTCTCGGGTCGATTATAGGTCGTCATGGCCACCGCATACCGGAGTGGTTTGATCAGTCCCCGCCGCTGTGCTGCTACTGCCGATAGCTGATCTAACAGGGGCTGCAAATGCACTCCTGGCACAGGCGGCAACCCCTCGGGCGGATGTTTGGCAAACACCACAAACACAGCATTGGCATAAATCGGCTGAAATGTGCGCAGTACTTCTAAGCCAAAGGGTGGCTCAATTTCTGCCACCATGCCCTTATGAAACAAGACATAGGCAAAATGCGATGGCGGCAGTCGATAGGTGACGTTGTAGTGGTAGTTACCGGGGAAAAATTCAATGAACTCGTTGGGAGCCAGGATCGCATCCAATGGCTGCACATGCGCCTGCAAAAAGTCGCGGGCTTGTAGCCAGTAGTCGTCATCTAGGGGGAAGGGCATGGGGGGAAGGCGGAGGGATGAAGGCGGAAGGATGAAGGATGAAGGGGAAAGTGAGTGAGTTTTTAAGTTTGAATCTACGACTTAAACCTCGTCTAACTTGAAACCCAGAGTTTCCCTCACCCTAAATCCCTCTCCCTGGGGAGAGGGACTTTGAAAGCTTTTCCGGCTCCCCTCGCCCTTTGGGAGAGGGGCTGGGGGTGAGGGCTAAAACTACAGTTCTCAAC
>CASBQX010000222.1 GCA_949127925.1 Synechococcales cyanobacterium PMM_0002 | reverse complement strand
TTCTCTTTCCTCGGCCTGTTCGTTTTCGGTTTCCTATCTAGCGACCCGTCCCGCAACCCCAAGCGTCGGGATTTAGAGTGAGCCTGGGCGATCGCCATTTTAGAGCGCGATCGCACTACTGCTGACAGCAAATTAAAAACCAGAGCCAGAGTCCTGTGCTGTCCGCTGTGCGAGCGGTATAGGGTTCTGGGTTTTGAGTGCTGGTTAGAATACTTGATTGCGGAATTGCGGGTTCGCGCAGCGTCCCATGTTGGGTAGAGCCATTCGTCTATTCAACTGGGTTCACTGCGTCAGGGTTGATCTGGGGATCGTTGCAGTGCTGTTCTGTCGCTAACTCGATCGACTAAAATTGCCTGGTTGATATAGCTGTGTTTGTGTATGCCCGTTCCGGTTCCGCCGCCTACTCCCCCTCCGGTTGTTGATGTTGTGCCCGTTAAAGACTTCAGTCAGGCTCTGCCGCCAGCGGCCACTGGGTCACTGCGGTCTTTTTTTGCAGAGCGGGCTGAAGCGCGAGCCGCCAGAGCGCTAGAAACTGGCGCACTGCAACGTCCGGACTCAAGGCCGATGGGGCGTCGGTCTGCGGCGCGCGCGGCGGCGCTAGGTGATCCCTTGACGGTGGGGCGATCGCCTGCATCTCCATCGCCGTCATACTTGCTGCCCGCCTTCGCGCCCACAGAGGTGCAGCGGCAGTCCGCAGAGCAGGTGATTCGGCAGCGGTTTGACCGCTTACCCGTGACGCAAAATCCTCTGCCTGTCCTAGAACCATTCATTGAACCGTTCGAGTCAGAGGGACTTCTCGAAATTCGCCCCATTCCGGTGACGCAACCTCCGGGACTGCAACCGACAGACCCGGCACCCACAGACTCGTCACCCACTCAGGCCGATCAGGAGCCTCCTGCTCCCACAGATCCAGCCGCACCGTTCCCCCCGCTGCCAAATCCTCCTGACCCCAACGCTTCAGCCGATGGAGTCACAGCAGAGCCGGAGAACCCGTCAGGAACGGGAGAAATTTTGGAAGTGGATGCCGATCGCCAAGAGTTTGACACGCTGCGTGAGGTGTTTCAGGCGGATGGCCAGGTGGAGATGCGCTTTCGGCAAGCTGTTTTAACTGCCGATCGACTGCGGGTGAACTTGCCGAACCGGATCGCGGTGGCGGATGGCAACGTGGTGCTGACGCGCGGCGATCAGGTGATCCGGGGCGATCGCCTCGAATATAGCTTTGTGCAGGGACAGGGAACGGTGTTCAATGCTGGCGGCGAAGTGTTTTTGCCCACCAGCAGCACCGATCTGACGATTATTCCAACTCCAGACGGCGAGCAGCCAGATTCCTCTCCCCCCAGTTCTGCTCCTCAACCGGGACAGCCAATCTTTAGCCCTGGCGGCATTCAAGTAGATTTTGGCACCCGCCTAGATCAAGGCGTTCAGCTAACAGCCGACAAAGAGGGTGAACTGACTCGGTTTCGGTTTGAGGCCGAGCAAATCGATTTCTCAGCAGATGGCTGGATCGCTCGCAATGTAGAGCTGACCAACGATCCCTTCTCACCACCCGAGCTAATTTTACGTACCCGGCAACTCACCTACACGCGGCTCAACCCGTTTCAGGCAGAACTGCGCGCCCGCAACCCGCGCTTGGTGTTTGATGGCGGGTTGAACCTGCCGCTGCTGCGCGATCGCATCTTAATTGACAACCGTCGGCGCAACCCCAACCCAATTCAGTTTGCCTTTGATGATCAAGTAGGGGGGCTATATGTCCAGCGGTCATTTGAGATTATCAATACCCCCCAGGCACTGATTACGCTAGCGCCTGCCCTACTGATTCAGCGGGCGATTGTAGACAACGGCGGCAATTTTTTCGATCCCTCTAGCTTTGGTTTGGTGGGGTCGCTCGATCTAAAATTTAGCCCCAACACCTCGTTATTAGGCACCGCTATTTTTACCAGCCTCGATTTATCTGATTTAGAAGAAACATTTCGAGGCAGTTTGCGGCTGCGGCAGGGGGTTGTGATTGGCGAGATCAACCATCGACTGTCGCTGGAATATAGCTACCGCGATCGCCTGTTTAATGGTTCTTTAGGCTTTCAAAACGTCCAAAGTAGTTTAGGAGCCGTGTTTAGCTCTCCTAATATTGCCTTAGGCACCAGTGGCATCAACCTCAACTACCAGGCCAGCGCCCAGCTAATTAACTCCAACACCGATCGAGAAGATTTGCTAGATCCAGTGCTGGAGCGCGCTAACGACCGGGTAACGCTAGGACGATTCCAGGCTACCGCTGCCCTCAGCCGAGCGTTCCTGCTGTGGTCGGGCACTCCTCTGCCTGCCACCCGCGAGGCCGGACTGCGCTATACCCCCAATCCGCTGGTGCCTAATTTGGTAGTGGTGGCGATCGCCCGTGGCACCGTTAGCCACTACACTAGCGACGACACCCAGGCCAGCTTCACTGGAACGGTGGTGCTTCAAGGGCAGTTTGGCCATTTCTCTAGAGATTTCTTAGACTATACGGCCTTCAACATTGGCTACACGCAAGCGGCCATCAGCGGTGAATCGCCCTTCCAATTTGACCGCATTGCCGATCCCCAAGTGCTGTCATTTGGGTTAGTTCAACAAATTTATGGGCCATTTCGAGTGGGTTTTCAATCGTCGATTAACTTAGACCAGATTCAAAGCTTTGATACCGACCTTATTTTGGAATATAGTCGGCGAACCTATGCGATCGTTTTGCGGTTTAACCCCGACCGTGAGATTGGCTCCCTCGGTATCCGGATCAGCGACTTTAACTGGTCAACCCCACCTGAACCATTCTCTGGCGTATTAGACGAACGCATCGAGGGCAATACCGTCCAGGGAGGGGTGCAGCCAGCGGGCAATTAGGCTATGTTGGACGCATGACGGAACTTACCAAAAACCCTGTGCTCAGTGACTCTGCCGCTCTATTGCTCGGCTATGGGTTTGACTTGGGCGGGTTTGAGGTAGAAGAATTGGTGAGCTATTGGTCGAGCTACTACCCGCCTCACTGGTTGCGCGCTGCCATTTTGGAGGCACTCCATCAAGGTCGCTATAAGGCGATTTCGGTTGGGCAAATTTTGGTGATTTGGCGACGGCGCGGCCAGCCGCTTCCCCACTATAGCTATGAGTTTGAACGCGCCGTGAGCACTCGATTTCCGGCCTCTCGGATAAGTTCTAGCTCGTTGGCGATGGCGTCACCTGCCTCAACGGCTCTCAATGAAATCCCTGAGAGTAGCCACCATGGCCAAGCGGCGATCGCCTCCCCAGATTCGCAACAGCGCCTACCGTTCAAGCAGAGTTCAGAAATCCAGAGCGTAGAAAGCGCAGATTCTAGCGGTGAGCCTCAAGACCGGAGTCAGGCAACCCCTGCGGCAGATCCAGAGGCGATCGCCCCCTCCTTTGATCATCGCGATCACCCCAATCCTCATCAGCAGTCATTATCGCTTCTAGACCCCAGTGACTTATCAGACCCCAGTGACCCAGCGGTTCACAGCACCGCGCTGACGGCTCACCCAGACCTCGTTCTGCCTCAAGCAGACGCCAGCACAGCCATTGCCGAGGATGCCATGGCAGCAGCCAAACTCAGCCCTGCCGCCTCGTCTACTGCGGACGAAGCCTTAGAACTGTGGGGTAGATCCAGTATTATGCACTTACCCATTCATCAATATGTTCCCATTGTGCCTCGATTTGAGACCTCTACCTTTTATGCCAAGTTGAGAGCTGTTGCCATTGATGAGATAATGTAGAGCCACCGCTTCAGACATTGGTTTTAGCTTTATCTATCCCCGCCATCCCCGTACCTACCGCAGATACGATACCCTTAAGTACGACCAGGTATCGTTCTAGAGCTGCTGTTATTTTTTTTCAAAGATGCGCGGCGCAGACCTGTTTCCCCGTTTCCCTACTGCTGCGCAGCCGCAAGCTACGTCCTTACCTCTTCATCCCTCCCCTTCCCTCTAACATGCCTCAAACTGCCGACTTTCTTGCTCACCTCAATCCGTCTCAGCGCCGCGCCGTAGAGCATTACTGTGGGCCGTTGCTGGTAGTGGCAGGAGCCGGATCGGGCAAAACACGGGCATTGACCTACCGCATTGCCAATTTAGTGCTGACCCATAAGGTTGATCCAGAAAATATTTTGTCGGTCACCTTCACCAATAAGGCTGCCCGCGAAATGAAAGAGCGGATTGAAAAGCTATTTGCCGAACGCGAAGCCCAGTCGAAGCACGGCAAGCCCCTAGAGGCACTGCCCGATCGTGAACAGACAAAGCTGCGATCGCATGTTTACAAAACCATTACCAAAGAACTCTGGATCGGCACCTTCCATGCGCTCTGTGCCCGCATCTTGCGGTTTGATATTGAAAAATATCAAGCGCCCCAAGGATATCAATGGAACCGCAACTTTTCTATTTTTGATGAATCTGATGCGCAGGCGTTGGTCAAAGATATTGTCACCACGCAGCTAAATTTAGACGACAAGAAATTTGACCCGCGCTCAGTTCGCTACGCCATTAGCAATGCCAAAAACCAGGGCTGGTCACCCGCAGACCTAGAACGAGAGCAGCCCAACTTTCGCGGTCGCACCATCGCCAACGTCTATTCCGAATATCAGAAGTCACTCGCCGCCAATAACGCGCTAGATTTCGACGATCTGATTCTAATTCCGGTGCAGCTATTTCGCCAAAATGAACAGGTATTGGCCTACTGGAGTCAACGATTTTGCCACATCTTAGTAGACGAATATCAAGATACCAACCGAACGCAGTATGACCTGATTCGATTATTGGTCACCAACAGCACCAGCGCTAGTAAATACAGCGATTGGAACCATCGTTCGATTTTTGTCGTCGGCGATGCGGATCAATCAATTTACTCATTCCGCATGGCCGATTTTCGCATTTTGATGGACTTTCAGCATGACTTTGGGGATGGTCTGTTGGATGACGACACGCGCACAATGGTGAAGCTGGAGGAGAACTATCGCTCCACCGAAAACATTTTGCAAATGGCGAACCATCTGATTGAAAACAACACAGAAAGAATCGACAAAGTGTTGCGGCCAACACGCGGCACGGGTGAAGCGATTTTTTGCTATCGTGCCGATGATGAGACGGAAGAAGCCCATTTTGTCGTGACGCAGATTCGGCAATTGGCGCTCGATAACTCGGAGCTGCACTGGGGTAATTTCGCTATTTTGTATCGCACCAATGCCCAATCGCGGGCATTTGAAGAATCGCTGGTGCGTCACGATATTCCCTATAACATTGTGGGCGGGCTGCGATTCTATGACCGCAAGGAAATTAAGGACGTGCTGGCCTATTTGCGGGCGATCGCCAATCCTCAAGATGCCGTTAGCCTCAAGCGGATCATCAACACGCCCCGACGCGGCATCGGCAAGGCTACTATCGATCGCCTAGAGGGTGCCGCCAAAGAACTAGATCGCAGTCTGTGGAATGTGCTCACCGATGAAACCCTAGTGAATGCCCTAGCAGGGCGATCGGCCAAGGCGGTCAACGGGTTTACGCAGATTATTCAGACCTGGCAAGACAAAGTAGAAACAGCCTCACCGAATGAAATTGTTCAGGGGGTGTTAGAAGACTCGCGCTATGTCTCAGAACTGGTCGCCCAAGGAACCGACGAAGCAAACGATCGCGTCCAAAACGTGCAGGAACTCTACAACGCTGCCTTACAGTTTGAGGAAGAAAACGAAGGCGCAACTCTGCCAATGTTCTTGGGCAACGCCTCCCTTGCCTCTGACCGCGACAACACCAACGAAGAGCAGGCGAAAGTGTCGTTAATGACGCTGCATTCATCTAAGGGGCTGGAGTTTCCCGTGGTGTTTTTGGTAGGGCTAGAGCAGGGCTTGTTCCCCAATTTCCGCTCCATGGAAGACCCGGCCTCGCTGGAAGAGGAACGCCGCCTTTGCTATGTCGGCATTACCCGCGCTAAGGAGCGGTTGTTTGTCAGCTTTGCCCGCGAACGCCGCCTCTATGGCAGCCGCGAGCCTGCTAGCCCGTCGCTGTTTTTGGGTGAACTGCCCCGCGAACTGCTGCTGACGAATGCGGCCACGGCACTCCCCAAAAAGATGACAACCCCAATTCGCGAAATCAAAGCCAAACGCGCTGCCGAAAACGCCCCTGACACCCATGCCGATGATTGGACAGTGGGCGATCGCGTTTCCCATAAAGCCTATGGCAATGGCCATGTCACCCATATCTTTGGCGCGGGGAACAAGATCTGTTTGGCGATTAAGTTTCCAGGCATTGGCCAGAAAATTATTGATCCCAAGATTACATCGTTGCAGCGGGTGTAGGGATGTGCGGTTAAGGGCGCAGGATAGTCGGTGAGCGATCGCCACACAGATACCCGTTGGGGTGTCTCAATCCTGTTGTCCGCTGATGTTTGCGGCCGAACTCCCTAGCGGCTGTCAAAATACGATACGCTAATCCTACAGAAACTCCTTCTAGATCAAACGATTCATGACAGCTGCTGCAAATCCCCAAACCGCTGATCTATCGCTAACCTCTCGGTTGGTCAATGGCATCCTTTCGATTAAACCGATTGCCAAGCTGGCCAAGCACAATGCTCGCAGCATGATGATTAAACGGGCAGAGACGATTGGGGTGTATTGGTGGCAGGAAGTAGCAGCGTTGCGATCGCGGGGCAGTGCCACCCAGTTTTCGCCCGAGTGGAGTGCGACACTAGAGCAGCTCCAGAATCCTAACCTCAGCTACCCCAGCTATTACCTGCGCTCGTTCCATGCCTATGACGAAGGAAATTTGGGCTGGGAACCTGCCATGGAAGTGGAAGTGGCGGCGCATGCGGTTCATGCTCGAATTTGGGCTGATGGCGGCGCGGCGGGCGATGCTAAGCTGCGGCAGAGCTTTTTAGATGAGTTGAAGGCGCAGTTGCCGCAGGCACCGCAGGATATTTTGGACGTGGGATGCAGCGTGGGCATGAGTACGTTTGCGTTACAGTCGCTCTATCCGCAAGCGCAGCTAACTGGGCTAGACTTGTCGCCCTATTTTTTGGCGATCGCCCAATATCGCACCACAGCCCTACAAACCCAGCTGAACCAGTCATCGCCGAGCCATGCGGCTGACCAGAAAACTGGCCTACATACCTTGCAGCATCTGATTCCGACTGCCCAATCGCCCGCTCCCATCTGGCTACACGCCGCTGCCGAATCGACTGGGCTACCCGACGCCTGCATGGATTTGGTCTCAGCATTTCTGATTTTTCATGAATTGCCCCAGTCGGCAGCGGTGCAAATTTTGCAGGAAGCACGGCGAGTCTTGCGACCCGGTGGCCATGTCGCGGTGATGGACATGAACCCTCAATCGGAGATTTATGCCAAAATGCCGCCCTATATTCTGACGTTGCTCAAAAGTACAGAGCCGTATTTGGATGAATATTTTGCCCTAGATATCAGCCAAGCCTTTTACGATGCTGGGTTTGAGCGCCCTACCATCACCGGCAACACCCCCCGGCATCGCACGGTAATTGCCCGCGCCCGTTAATGCCGCCCTGGGTTTCCGGATGACGCTTCAATCAACTGTTGATATCTTTAATTTGAAGGATATAACTCACGGATTCAACCCGTTAAATTGATAGAAATCTGTTGATAGCAATCTGTTTGAGAATTTGTATCAGATTGATCAACGCCGCTCACTGAGGAGCTGACTTGAGTAAAGATGACTAAATCAACCCCGACCACAAACCAACAGCCGACACCGCTGAAGACAAATCAGAAATCGCCTAGAGCTGCCATCCAAAAATCACCCGTTGAACGGCGCAATGAAACCGAGCGGATGTATGACGTGCTGATATTGCTTGATCAAATGTTTAGGCGAGAAGAAGTAACGCTGAAGCTAATTTTGGGCTGTCTTTATGATGTCGGTTCTGTCAATTTAGTTAACCAGAAGATTGATCACCAGGCGGCTAATCGGTTGGTGAAATGGATTGCTAGTCTCTCTAGGCCAATTTTTGGCATGATTGCACTTCGCTGGTTCTACAAAAATTGCCCGCAATTGCTGGTCGATTGGCTGCATTCAAAACTGATGTTTGAGCCAGCTGGCAAACAGACTGACTCCCCAACGCCAGCTGCGATCGCCTCCGAAGTGGTCGCCTCAGAACTGGGCACCTCTGAGCTAACTGCGTCCGATATTACCGCACCCAATGCCGCTGCTCCGCTGAACGCCCCAGAGCACACCGCAGATTCCACCGCAAACGTGACGGTAGAGCGAGCCGCAGACCTGACTGTTTCCAATGCCTCTACGGTGAACGGATCGCAGCCAGAAGCAGCGCTCTATCCCACAACCGTCATGTCTCCATCTCCCATGGCAATCGGGACAACTCTGACCCGGACTGCGGCTCCTGTGGCTTTGGCTCCCCCGCCGACTAACTTTCAACTCGTTGCGGCAGACTTAGAGGGGACGAATCGGGAATTGGTGC
>CASBQX010000221.1 GCA_949127925.1 Synechococcales cyanobacterium PMM_0002 | reverse complement strand
GGTTTGATCCCCCCCAACCCCCCTTAAAAAAGGGGGGAACCGGATTCAAAGTCCCCCTTTTTTCTAGCGCAGCGGCGCGCCAGCGCGGGGATTTAGGGGGATCTCGCAGTACGTTGATACGTTGTCCGAGATGTGTGTACACGGTAGCCTATAGGGCGCTGACTGTAGCAGGTTTTGTATCGGATGCCTCAAAACGGCCCAAGCCGATCAACGATCAAGAGATAGACTCACACTTATGTGAATTTTATGTAAATCTGCAAATACCGCATTAATTCTGACGTGGATTCTAGGTTAGAACGTGAGAGATTCGGCTGATATGCACCGAATGGCTGAATGACAAGGGTACTCTTGCTGATTTCTCACGCATCTAGCCGAAACCATTTTCTCCTTTTGTTATTCTAGAGCAGCAGAAAATAGATATCTTGGTGTAGCGCCTAAACTGCCCCGGTTCTACTCATTAGATATTCAAGACCTCTCGCAGCGCGAAGCATTTCAGATAATTTGGAGACAGATTGTCCTGATTGCCTGAGGGTTGTCTTGAAAAAGAGGGTACGTCATCGTAGATCAAGCGGATATCTGATTTCGGCTTGAAGCATTGATTGACCGCTTCTACCAATTTGGGCTGATTGACTGACAAAACTCGAATCGCTCACGGCTTCGCAGACGTAAACTACCCGATTTTATCAAAAAGGCACCTTGCCTTCAGAGATCACAACTGGAAGCGGTGCTGAGCTAGAGGATAATCATAGCTCGTTATTTGGTGGCTAATACTTTAAGATGCGATCGCCATCTCTACCGATTTTGCCGCTTGTCTGCCTGTCTGTCTTTCATTTCTACATCATTGGTTTGCAGATTTATATCTGTCTAAAGACTGAATTACTGCGAATAGCTGGCACCTTGAGTGCAGGTAGATTTGCCTTGTCAAATCAGGATCAAAACCCGATTTTATATCAATTTTGCCTTTGTTCCGGACGAAGTTAGTATTCAAAAAATGACCCTGCATTAGTCGATCATTCATTTTTTAGGAGCGTTATTCCGTTGGCTAAACCCTGTTTTTACTCATATTCATCTCAACCACCGCGTTGGTGGCTGTTGCCATATTCTCTAGGTCAAGTTAATTTTGTTTCACTGTTAGTGCTGCTCAATATCATGGCATTAGGGAGCATTGAGCCAGCCAGAGCGGATGCAATCCCGTCAGACTTGGCGCTGCTAGATCAGTCGGCTCACATAGAGCGCATAAACCTACATAAAATACTGTCGGACTCCGCAGAGGGCAAAAAAGTCTGGCCAAGTTTAGAGCAATCCACGTTAACCCAAACCTCGACTATCGGGGCTGGGGCTAGACCTCAAGACGGCAGCCATCTGGCATCGGTAGACGCCTCCTCCAACTCCTTGCCAACCATAGAACTCACTACAGAACTCAGCAGCACCGGGGACACCAATGCCGAACCCGCTCCAATTGGGTCAACCAGCGAGTTGGCACCTGTCCTGTCAGGATCGGATCAGGCTTTGGGGAGTGAGGGGGTTGAGCGATCGCCCACTGCGATCTCTGACGCTCTAGCTCTAACACCGACTCCTGCGATTCAACTGACTGCATCCCCTGAGATATCCCCTGAGACATCCCCTGAGACATCCCCTGCTGAAGCCGATCAAGCAGAGCCACTGCGCGGCAGTCAGTTAATTTTAGGCATGCCTTCGATTCAGCTCCAAGGCGCATTTTTGCAACAGGCTGACGATGCATCGGCGCGGCTGCGATTGACGACCCTGTATCCGGTGACACCCCATCTGCTGTTTGGCGGCGTAGTCGATTTGACTACAGGGCGGGGCTTTTCAAATTCGCCGGAGACGGGATTGAATCTTAGCGAACTGTATGTGGTTGGGTCGCTGCCCAGTCTGCCGGAGCTACGAGTGGTGGCGGGTTTAATCGACCTGACGTCTTATTTTGATCGCAATAGTTTTGCGAAAGACTCCACTACGCATTTCTTTAATCCAGCCTTTCAAACCAACCCGGCTCTGGCTGCTGCTGGGATTTCGACTCGCATTGGGGTGCTGCTCAATTGGTCTGCTGCCGACAATTTGGAGTTAAAACTGGCAACGTTTTCATCGAGCCGCAATCTCAGTCAGCTCGATTTGGACGGGTTGGCGGGTGAGATTGAATATCGAATCGGCACAGGCATCATCCGCGCCACCTATGCGGAGTCGAGAGATGCAGGATCAGACACCGGGTTTGATGAAATCTTTCAGCTGCCGCGCGATAACGGCACGTTTGGGCTAAACTCGGGCGATCGCGAAACGGCATTTGGCCTCAATGCCGAGTGGTATGTCCCCTCACTGCGCATGGGTCTATTTGGGCGGCTGGGGCGCTATCACAATCGCTCGTTGGATGCAGGCGCGACGACTTACAGCCTGGGGGTCAACTTCCTAGATTTATTTTTGCCAGACGATCGCTTGGGTTTGGCCTACGGACGCCAGCTATCTAACGATAATCTGCGGCGCAACAGTGACGGCAAACTGCCCGATGTGCTGGAGCTATTTTACGACGTGCGGGTGTTGCCTCGCTTACGGGCGGGTATCACGCTGCAACAGCGCAATGAGTTTTCGGAGACAGTGGCGGGTTTTCGCGTCAGAACAGATTTAGATATATCGCCCAGGAGATAGACGATGAAAGGATTGGGAAAATGGCTGGGGATAGTGGGTCTTAGTGTAGCGTGTTGCCTGGTAACGGCTGAGCAGAGCCTGTCGCAGGTGCAGCCAACCGCAGTTAGAGCCGCCTACACGTTGCTCAATCGGGGCTGGGTGAATGATGCGATCGCGGC
>CASBQX010000220.1 GCA_949127925.1 Synechococcales cyanobacterium PMM_0002 | reverse complement strand
CGCATGTTTGCTCGTCTAGGTGAATCTGATGTCAAGGCCGCTAATCTGCATGAAGGGCTAGACAGTACAGTGTTGCTGCTGCAAAATCGTCTGGTTAGACAGCCAAACAGGCCAGCAATTGAAATCGTTAAAGAATATAGTCATTTGCCGCTAGTGACCTGCTACGTGAGTGAATTAAATCAGGTTTTTTTAAACCTACTAAACAACGCAATTGACGCATTAGATCTAAAATTTAGTGGCTGTGACAGCAATTCTCAAGCTGGTTTAGACCAGGCAAATTTGCTCCCAGCGATTCGGATCTGTACAGAGTTTACTGCCGATCAAACCATTCGAGTTGCGATCAAAGACAATGGCTCCGGTGTGTCAGATGCAGTCGGGGCACATGTCTTTGAACCATTTTTTACCACCAAGCCAATCGGCAAGGGCATGGGCTTAGGGCTGGCCATTAGTCATCAGATTGTGGTGGAAACGCATCGCGGTAATCTGAGCTATTGCTCAAAGGCCGATGAGGGCAGCGCTTTTTCAATCGAGATTCCGCTGACCTTACCCCACTAACAACGCGCTCTAGACCCAAAATTTTCGGTAAATCTGCTGGAACGGGTGAGGCTTTGGAGAAAAATCCTAGCCGTCACCCAAAAAACTCAGTACCATATATCGTAAGCATGTTTGTAACAGTTCGTTAAATAGGAACTCTAACTGTAAATTTTTGAAGGTCGGAGCCTCTAGCCCAGCAGAATGGAGTTTTTCAGGCGCTACACCCGTATCATTGCCAGCACATTTTTAATTGTTGTGCTGGTGTCCGTGGGTTTGTTTGCCTTGCAGTTTAGAACTCTATATGTGCATGAAATCAACATCTTACAAAATAGATTTGTTGAAAGCACCATCAACCTCGACTCGATTCTCAAATCCACCACCGACCAAATTGATGCCCTACAGGTGGTGGCTGAAGCTGAATTAGACTTAAATCGGCGAGAACCGCCCTCCCGATTTTTTTATAATTTAATCCAAGAAAACTCTCCCCAGCCAGGATTCTATAATCTGCAACCCGACCCGGATGTTCATCAAAAAGGCTCATGGGGTCGCTTGATGGGTCGAAGCCCGCTGAATCAAAGGTCTCCGCAGCTGCGCCGCGAGCTGGATATGGCGCTGCATCTCTATGCTTTGTTTAAGGCAACGCTGCAAGATATCCCGAGTGTGGCCTGGGCTTATTACACCTCTAAGCAAGCGTTTATGAGCATCTATCCACCCAGTGAGGATTGGATCTACGAAGATGTGATGCTTGATTTGGATTTTTACAAACTCGGCCTGCCGGAAAACAATCCTAACCGGGAACGGTTCTGGACCAATGCTTATATTGATACGGCGGGTAAGGGGCTAATGGTTACCAATGCGGCTCCTGTGTATGAAGACGATGAATTTAAAGGAACGGTATCGCTCGATCTGACGCTCAATGAGCTGAATACGTTCGTAAAAAACTTCAGCTACGCCCAAGGCAGTTTGTTTATTGTGGGACAAGACAATCAGCTGCTGGCGCATCCCACCTTAGTTAGTTCAGCAGAACAATCGGTTGAGCCAGCCACTGAGGCATTCCCCGCAGAACTTCGGCCCCATTTAGGTCAAATCTTCCAAGCTGCGACAATGGACATCCAAACAGTTGGCTCGTACCTGGTGCTCTACCACAATATGAAGTATGCGCCCTGGCGACTAGTCTTTTGGGTGCCTCAATCTACGATTGTGTTCTCGCTGTTGGGGGCAACTATTTTAGGTTCGATTGTCCCGTTGCTGGGGGTGGGGCTGATGTTAGCGATCGCCACTTGGCTGATCCAGCGCGACTTCATTGCCCCCGCCCAGGGCTTAGTCAACTATATTCAAGCTGAAAATCAAAATCTGGCACCGACACTGCCCGCCGTGCCCGAGGCTTGGCATCCCTGGTTTCTCACCATTTCAACTATTTTCCAAGAGAACCGCAAACTGCTGCAAGAACTAGAAGCAAAAATTGTGGCACTCCAATCGGCGCAGCTACAGCTGGTGCAAAGTGAAAAAATGTCTGCATTGGGCAATCTGGTTTCTGGCGTTGCTCATGAAATTAATAACCCGGTTGGCTTTATTGCTGGAAACTTGAAGCCCGCCAAAGACTATATTGTCAGTTTATTTGAGCTGATTGATCTGTATCAGACTAGGCTGCCGCATCCCGATCCAGAGTTAAAAAACTTTCTAGAAGAAATGGATTTGGCCTATGTCAGGCAAGATCTACCGAAGCTGCTGACCTCCATGACGCTAGGAGTAGAGCGGATTTGTGAGATTAGCACCAGTTTGCGCACCTTCTCTAGAGCTGATAAAGACACTACAACTAACTTTGACATCCATGCCGGAATTGACAGCACCTTATTGATTTTGAAGCATCGGTTGAAGGCTAATAACCGCCGTCCTGAAATTAAAATTATCAAAGAGTACGGTCTACTGCCTGAGGTCAACTGCTTTCCAGGGCAGTTAAATCAGGTGTTTATGAATATTTTGGCTAACGCCATTGACGCTCTAGAAGAAGCAAATCAGGAGCAGAGTTTTGGCAGTCTTTACACGAACCCCAACTGCATTACCATTAAAACCACGCTAGAGGAAGATGGCTGGGTTGCGATCTGCATTACCGATACTGGGCTAGGGATGCCTGAAGAAGTTAGGCAGCGTGTGTTTGACCATCTATTTACGACCAAAGCCGTTGGTAAAGGCACCGGATTGGGCTTGGCGATCGCCCATCAAATTGTGACCCAAACCCACGGCGGCAGTCTTAGCTGCCGCGCTGTGCTCAGTGGCGGTGCAGAGTTTGTGATTCGGCTTCCGGTTAGAGCCGCAAAGCAGGAAAGCAAGGCTCTAATGGTTTGACGTCTAGCTAATTAAGCGATCGCCACAGCTGCTTTAATCGCAAAGATTTTTTCAATCGCCTGCGCCACAATCTGATCGGGAGTAGATGCCCCTGAGGTAATGCCGACCACAATCGCTCCCTCAGGCAACCAGTTATCAGCTACTTCTAAGTCTTGATGCAGCGGCTTGTGCTCGATGCGGTTACCTGGCCCAATGCGATCGCCGCTATCGATGTGATAGGAAGGAATATGGCGATCGACGGCGATTTCTTGCAAATGGGTCGTGTTAGACGAGTTGTAGCCACCCACCACCACCATGAGGTCAAGCGGAGCATCGACTAGCTCGTACATGGCGTCTTGGCGCTCTTGCGTTGCGTCGCAAATGGTATTGAACGAAAGGAAGCGGCTGTTGAGCTGGTCTGGCCCATATTTTTGCATCATCGTTCGCTCAAACAGCTTGCCAATCTGCTCCGTTTCCCCCTTGAGCATGGTGGTTTGGTTGGCAATACCCACCCGTTCGAGGTCGAAATCGGGGTCAAACCCGACGGAATGAGAGTTGCAAAACTTGGTCAAAAATTCGTCGCGATCGCCCCCATGCAAAATATAGTTGGCCACATATTCGGCCTGCCCCAAATTCAGCACAATCAGGTATGTGCCGGCAAATGAGCTGGTGGCCACCGTTTCTTCATGCTTATATTGGCCGTGAATAATCGAGGTATGGCTGCTTTTTTTATGCTTTTCTACGGTGTTCCACACCTTAGACACCCACGGACAGGTGGTGTCTACAATCGTGCAGCCTTTGTCATTCAGCAGCTGCATTTCTTGAACGCTGGCTCCAAAGGCGGGCAAAATCACCACATCGCCCTGCCCCACGACCGCAAAATCCTTCTCTGCCCCTGCCACCGGAATAAAACCTACCTGCATCTCTCGCAGGCGCTGGTTAACCGACGGGTTATGAATAATTTCGTTAGTAATCCAGATCTGCTCGCGCGGAAAGTGCTGCCGCGTTTCGTATGCCATGGCGACTGCCCGTTCAACGCCCCAGCAAAAGCCAAATGCCTGCGCCAGCCGAATAGTGACGTTACCTCGTGTTAGCGTGTAGCCGCTGTCACGAATTTGTTGAATCAGGTTGCTTTGATACTCCGACTGCATTTGCCCCGAAACGTCGTCTTCGTGCCCAAAGCCTTTGCGGTAATAATTATCGGAATTGTTGAGCGATCGCTTAAACGCTTTAGTATCCATACTTAACGTATCAACATTAATAGTATTGCCCAAGCCTACAATTAGCCTAGGACTAGCCTAGCAGAGATAGGGAAACGCGCCGAATCAGCAATCTTTCCCTACCCCTGTCCGCGCAAATACTCTACCCCTGTCCGCGCAAATACAGCTGCAAAACCGTGCGCCAAACTAGGTAGCCTTGCGGGTTGAGGTGTAGCCCATCGGTGCTCAAACTGGGGTGAAGGTTGCCCTGAGCATCGGTAAATGCCACAGATAAATCTAGGTAGTAAATGCCCTGCTCGGTGGCGATCGCCTCCAATTCGTCATTTAGGTGGCGGATGCGGCTGTTGGGCACTGTGAGTAGGCGATCGCGCCCTTCCCAGGTGGTGTCTGTGCCTGCATGGGGCAAAATCGACTGAATCACAATCTGAGTGTCGGGATGCGACCGCCGCAGCTGGCTGACAATAGCACGATAGTTGTCTAGCAGCACCGAGTCATCGACGCCCCGAATCAAATCATTAATCCCAATCATCACCAAAATTGTTTGAGGGCGAGTTTGGTCGATTAAGCCAATCCGCTGCCGCAGCCCGTCTGAGGTTTCACCCGAAATCCCCTGATTCAGCCAGGTGCGTTCGGTGGGCAACAGATCTTGCGGAAACCAGAGGCTAATCGAATCTCCCAACAGCACGGCCAAACGGTCAGCGGGGTGTTCGGCGGCAACACGAGCCTCTTGACGCAGCAGATCCACCCACTGTTCATAGGTGAGCTGTTGCCGTGGTCCCAATGCTTCTAACGATGCGGCTTCTAAAGATACGGTTTCTGACGATGCGGCTGTGGTCGCCGCCGTAGCAGGACGAGGCTGCGCTAACGCTGCCGTTGGGGGTATGCGGTGATACTGCTGCCAGCCCATGTGTAGTACCAAGATGCCCAGAACACCATTGCCCGCCAGAGACCACCAGACCCAGCGCGGCAGCGATCGCCATGAAAAAATCGGTGATTCAGCCCGAGCCATGTGCCGCCTCACCAGTTGAGCAGTTTTATCAGCAACGTTGGAGGGGCGATCGCGCATGAATGCCACTAACCAGAAAAAACAGCAGCCGCAGAGGGGCAGTTATACCAGCAGCGAATTGCAAAACAACTCTCACCGCCAATCATACCTGAGCACCCGTCAGAATCTCGACAGCTTGAGAGATCACTCCGATAGAACGGGCGGGATACAATTGACATACTCACCGTGCTGAAGCAGCGGTGATTCTTGACAGTTCAACGGGCTGTGCTGGCGAACCAGTCTTACCTTCCCTCCCTGTCCGTTTAGAGTCTCCCAATGCCCTGTGGCGACTTTTCTGTTTTATGCACAAGTAAAATACTTGTTGTCTTCAAGGGTACAGTTAAGCATTGCCTCTCTGAACTGTCTAGGTGCGCTCTCATCGTGGCTGTTTCAACGCGTCTTG
>CASBQX010000219.1 GCA_949127925.1 Synechococcales cyanobacterium PMM_0002 | reverse complement strand
GTTTGTTTGAGTCAGGCAGACTTAAGCGGAGCCGATTTAACCGGAGCAAATCTGAGTCGTGTTGACCTCAGCCGAGCTAACCTAACGAACGCAGATTTAAGTCAAGCTGATTTGAGTGGGGCAACCCTCCGCGATGTTAATTTGATTGGAGCACATTTAGTTCAAACCAGTTTAGTCGGAGCAGATTTAAGCCATGCCGACCTGCGCAGCGCCAATTTAATTGAAGCTGACCTGCGGGGGGCAAATTTGTGCGAGGCGGATCTGACTGGCGCGAATTTGAATCAGGCTATATTCGATTGCACCGACTTGAATGGCGTTGATTTAAGTGGAGAAGATTGCCAAGAACTAATTTTGAGCCAGTCGCAACCCTGTGAAGTATCTTCTGTGAGAATCTCTCATAGCTGGGTCACTTGGGGTAGTAACTGAGCGGCAATGCTTTAGGTGACATTGCATGACTTGTTCCAGCTAGACGCAAACGTAGAAGACGGAAGGTTGGATCTATGGCGGCTTCCAACCGCATCGAAGTCCAGTGCAACACCGCAGCTTGAGGCAATGCTTCCAGGCCGAAATCGCCACGCCGTTGAGAAGTGTTTTCACTACCGAAAGCGGGAACTACAGCTACGTCCGGGGACTCTGCAAGTGTTGACAGCACCAGCAGTTTCCGCGTCGTCGTGACCAAGAAGGCTGTAAGCGCGCGCGACAAGCAAGCGTAAAAGTTTTGCATAGATGTACTGAAAAGGGTTGCCAAGCTGCGTATTTATAAGCAGGCTGTTTAGTGATGGGTCTAACCCTTTACTAAAGCTCTAGGTGAAAACTATTGCTTGCTTACCCTGCCCACCGATCTTTAAACGCACGTTATGCCCAACTCACATCGCCTTGCTAGGTCGAGATCGTTGAGATGGAACTCATTTCATTCGTTTCTCATCGGCTTAGGACTGATTCTGACCTTAGGGTTGTTCAATTCCCCTTTGGCTGCTCAAACTGCCATCAGTCGCGGAACAATTTCTGAGATCTTGGACGGCAACCAGGTTTATATCCAAAACAACACAGCGCGAGTGCGTGATGTGGCCAGTCGCGGCCAGCAAGTCCGTACCGGTAGCGCCCGCACGCAGGTCACCTTCAATACGGGTGCGGTTGCCCGTCTGTCGCGTAACTCTGTCCTGACAATTGGTCAGTGCGCTCAGTTGCAACGGGGGGTGCTATTGGTGAATGGGGCAGTCAACGGCTGTACCAGCTCGATCACGGCTGGCGTGCGGGGTACCACCTATATCATGAAGGTGGATGAGACGGGTCAAGAAGAGATCCAAGTTCTAGACGGGGAAGTATTGGTCACAAAGCAACCCGAACTCACGAGTAGGGCAGGCTCAGCCTTGTCTTCTACGGTGCCGGGTCGCCGTTATCGGTTTCTCGGTTTCCCTCGACCTAGTCAGCCTCAAACGCCCTCTAGCACCGAAACCCCGGATACTGTCACGTTAAGGGCGGGTGAAGAAATTTCCACGCGTCGAGGTGAACGGCTGGGCGCGGCGGCGCGGATCAGCGCTGATGATTTTTTGGCCATTCTGAACGGAGACTTGTTCCGCAACTACGTAGAACAACTGCCAGGGATTGCCAATATCCGTAATGCATTTCAGCGACTCTATCCCAATGTTCCCTTCCCGCTCAGCTCACCAGTTATCCCTAGACCCCCAACCATTCGCCATCTCCTCCCGTTTGGTTTATAGCAGAGTCACCCTGACCGTAAAACTAGTCAGACAGGAGTAATCAATGTGGGGTCAGCGATCGCAATCTAAATCGATAGAGCCTAAATCCATAGAACCTAAATCGATACAACCTAGATCGGTAGAACGAAAGCAAGAAAGGGTTGCCAACCGCGATCGCCCGCTTTCCCGGCTGTATTGGAGCCGACTGGGATATGGATTGATGGGGCTGTGGGCGCTGACGGGGGCGATCGCCACGGGGATTAATTTAGGGACAGCGCAGTGGATGGAACGGCAGGCGCAGGTATTGTTCTTTCGGCTGCGGGGCGACGTTCCCCCGCCCGACAATATTGTGATTTTGGCGATTGACCCGGCGTCACTGGCGCGGGGAGCCGACTATTTGAGCGATCCACAGCGTTACCCTAGCTTAGAGACCATTCAAGCTTGGCCGTGGCAGCGCACAGCGTATGCCCAGGTGATTGACCAATTAATGCAGGCGGGTGCTCGCTCGGTGGCGGTGGATCTGGTCTTAACTGACCCCAGCTTATATGGGGCTGATGATGATCAGCGATTGGCTCAGGTGCTCAAGCGGTACCGGGGGCGCATCACGCTGGCGGCTAACTATGAAGCCTTTGGGACGCCGGAAGCCGGGGAGCAGGCACAAATCAGTTTGCCCAATCCTAGCTTTCAAGCGCCGCCTAGTAGCTATGGCTTAATCAATTTTCTGCAAGATCCAGATAAACGGGTCTATCAGCTCCCCGAAAACCTGATTCAGCAGGTGCTTCGCCCCCAAGGGTTGGGTGAGGGGATTGACTCGTTTGCCGAAGCAACCTTAAGAGCGGCGCAGCTACCTCACCCAACGGCAGCAACGGGAGAAATTTTCTTCTATGGCCCGCCCACTACCTTTCCTCGGGTGCCGTTCTGGCATGTGCTAGACCCGGTGAATTGGCAGGTGCATTTGCAAAATCATACCTTCAAAGACAAGCTGGTGCTAATTGGGCCGTTGGCCAATGATCTGGGCAATGACGTGGTGCCAACGCCATTTTCTGAAACTATGCCAGGGGTTGAACTGCATGCCAATGCGATCGCCACTTTGATGCAAGATCGGATTATCACCCACGCGGTTAGCTCTCGTCCTCTGCAAGGATTGCTAATTTTACTGGGCGTCAGCGGGGCGGGCGCTGTGATTATCGGCTGGTTCAAAAAGCCTGTGGCGCAATTGCTAGGCGCGTTGGGGGTGGCGATCGCCTGGGGCACGATCAGCTATGTCAGTTTTACCTATGGCAACCGCATTGTGCCGACAACGGTTCCTATATTGGCGATCGCCTTGGGCGGCATTTCTAGCCTCGTGGCTGGCACCTTCAGCACCCAGCTCGAACAGCGACGACTGCGGCAAACCCTCGATCGCTATGTGGCCGCCCCCATTGTGAACGAAATTCTGACCCATCACTCCAACGATTTTCAACAGTTGCTCAAGGGGCGTCGCGTCAAGGCAGCGGTAATGTTCTGCGATATTCGTGGCTTCACCACCTTGTCGCTCACCGTTGAGCCAGAAGACCTGTTAGAGCAGCTCAATACCTACCTCAACGGCATGGTGGAGGTGATTCTAGACCAAGGCGGCACGGTCGATAAGTTCATTGGAGATGCGATCATGGCCGAATTTGGCTCTCCCCTGTCTCAAGGCGCACAAACCGATGCCATGAACGCCATCCGGGCAGCGCTGGGAATGCGACGGGCGCTAGCGGCACTGCAACAAATTTGGCAACAGCAGGGTAAACCCATTTTCTTCAACGGCATCGGGATTAATTTTGGCGAAGCGATCGCCGGCGACATTGGCTCTGCGCGACGGCGAGAGTATGCCTTAATTGGCGATGCGGTCAACATTGCTAGCCGGGTGGAAGGCGCAACCCGCACGTTTGGCACCGATATTCTGATTACCGAGTTTTTGTATGAGCTGGTCAAAGATGCTGTAGATGTGGTTTGTGTGGGCGATCATGCGCTCAAGGGGCGCGGGAGCAATTTGGTGAAACTCTATAGCCTGATTGGCTTAAAGGGAGACGATCCAGCGCTCTATCACCAGGTGCACGAGAAACTTGCTGCATTTGTGTCAGAGCTTGATGAAGCAGTTCCAGATGATCAGGCGCAAGCAGTTCATGGCTAAGAAATTTGCCGCCGACGTTAAGCCGATCGCGCACCCCTGCCAAAATTTTGGTGTTGCCAGCAGACGTTTGCATGGTCAAGCACCGTTTTACCCGCAGTTGTCAGGACAATATGACTCGGTGCAGTTGCTAGGTTAAGCGTAGTTTGTGTTGACTAAGCACTAATGCGATAATGCTACCTGTAAGTTTTATAATAAATGCATCATTTACCGCCAACCCAACACCGCGTCTCAGCGGGCTACTGATGAGAAATACAGATAGGCAGCTGAATCAAGCCAAATTGATCAAGGCCAACAGGACTTTAAGGGGGAGTGTTGATCTAAGAAATAAATTTGATCTTTTCAAATTTAGAGTATCTAGTCAAAGCCAAGTTAACGCTACCTTAAGTGGATTAAAAAGTAACGCTGATCTTGCTTTATTTCAAGGGAAAACCTTGCTAGCTCAGTCAACGCGCGCGGGACGCCAGACCGAAGCCATTGGCCTTACTCTACAACCCGGTACCTATTTTTTGCGAGTGGCAGCTCGTAACAGCAGAACCGTTTATAACCTTCGGCTAGCAACCGCTGCGTCAGGAGGAGCGCTGCCGATTGCACCTAGCCAGTCATTTTATAGCAATGAATTTGGGTATGAACGGCTACCGGCAAACCCCGATGAGTTAATCTTCCTAGATCCGCAGGTTAGCTCCTTTTTGGGAGATGAGCCGACTTTTTATAATGCGTTAAATGTGCAATATCCCAGCATTGCTACTACGTTGTATATCAATGCGATCGCCCTAACGTCAACGAGAGAATCAGCCGAATTTACCAACGGTCGCCCCGATCGACTGTTTGTCAATAGCCGGAGTGAAACTGTATTTATCCGTGGGTTTTCTGGCCTATTTGGCTATCAGCCCCCGAGCGAAACCATTTATTTTCCCAGATGGTTTTCCTAACCATTGATTTATAGCGATCGCCCCTCAATTGTTGAGCTAAGAAGCCTCTAACATCAGCATTCTTGCCCTCAGACACGTAGAGCACATCCCCTTTTAGTTCAGGAACGCTAAATTAGACAGAAGCACTGACCCTCGATAGGTGATAGCCATGGATGCAAACGAATTAAAAGCGATCGCCCAGGCAATGGTTGCCAACGGGAAAGGCATCTTAGCTGCCGATGAAAGCTTCAGCACTGCCAATAAGCGTTTTGAGAAACTGGGTATTCTCCAAACCGAAGAGATGCGCCGCGCCTATCGGGAGATGCTATTTACAGCGGCGGGTGTGGGGAATTTTTTTAGTGGCGTCATTTTATTTGATGAAACTATTCGTCAGTCCACGCAAGCTAGTGTTCCGTTCCCGCAGGTACTAAAACAGGCAGGGATCATTCCAGGTATTAAGGTAGACTTGGGCGTAAAGCCGCTGGCTCTAACCCCGAGAGAGTTGATTACTGAAGGCTTAGATGGACTGCGCGATCGCCTGATTGAATACTACAAATTGGGTGCCCGGTTTGCTAAATGGCGCGCAGTGATTAGTATTGGCAATGATCGCACTCCGTCTCAACGGTGTATTGAAACCAATGCCCATGTCTTGGCTCGCTATGCCGCACTCTGTCAAGAAAATGGCATTGTCCCCATTGTTGAACCCGAAGTTTTGATGGACGGCTACCATACTCTAGAGCGTAGTTTCGACGTTCATCAAGCCGTATTAAAAACGGTATTTCAGCAGCTCTATCGCCAGGGCATTGCATTAGATCAGATGATTCTGAAGCCGAGTATGGTGGTTCCGGGTCAACAAAGTCCTGAGCAGGTCAGTGTAGAACAAGTCGCTCATGCCACCGTACGCTGCTTGCTAGATTGTGTGCCTGCTTCAGTACCGGGCTGTGCGTTCTTATCGGGTGGGCAGGGTGATGAACAGGCCACAGATCACCTGAATGCGATGAATGCGCTCTACTCAGGGAAATTGCCCTGGACGCTGACCTTTTCCTATGGTCGGGCACTTCAGCAAGCCGCTATGCAAACCTGGATGGGTCGAGCCGACCAAGTGGCGGCGGCTCAGCGGATTCTATATCATCGCGCCGAGTCTAACAGTATGGCAGCGTTGGGCAAATATGCGGGAGGCTAGAACGCCTGGAGGGGCAGTGCTGTGCTCCTAGCCAAACATCTGCCCCAATTGCAATTTAATTTCCCCTATCACAATCTAGCTGGTAGCAGATAGCCGGAACAGGAATCAATCCCTATCCGTTCACTATTTCACCGCCATTGGGATGTAAGATTTGACCGGACATGTACGAAGAATCATTTGAAGCCAAAAATACATAGCTAGGCGCAACTTCTTCCGGCTGACCAGCTCGTTGCATGGGAACTTGAGCACCAAAACTAGCTACTTTATCTTCAGAAAACGTAGATGGGATGAGTGGTGTCCAAATTGGCCCTGGCGCTACTCCATTCACCCGAATCTCCTGGCTGACTAAGGCTTGAGAGAGCGATCGCGTGAATGCAACAATTGCCCCTTTGGTGGTGGAATAATCGAGCAGTTGAGCGTTACCTTTATAGGCAGTCACTGATGTCGAGTTAATGATCGCGCTACCCGCTTTCAGATGAGGCAAGGCAGCCTTGGTCAAATAAAACATGGAGAATACATTAGTGCGGAAGGTTCTCTCTAGCTGTTCTGCACTAATCTGCTCAATGCTTGCTTGAGGATGCTGTTCAGCGGCATTATTAACTAGAATATCTAACCGTCCCAGCTCGTCCACGGTCTGCTTGACGGCCTGCTGACAAAACTGCTCGTCCCCAATGTCACCCGCTAGCGTTAAACACCGTTGACCTATTTGCTCAACTAAATACTTGGTATGTTCAGCATCGGTGTGCTCATTCAGATAGACGATGGCGACACTGGCTCCTTCTTTAGCGTAGGCGATCGCTACAGCTCGCCCAATGCCGCTGTCTCCTCCCGTAATTAGGGCAACTTTCCCTTTCAGCTTATTGCTACCTTGATAGTGATGGTTTTCAGATTGGGGTAGCGGCTTCATTTCAGATTCAAGCCCTGGGCGACGGGATTGATGCTGCTTCGGTTGCAGATTTTGGTTGAGGCTATTTGGCATGACTCTCTCCTATTGTTGTAAATGTCCAACCCTTAAATGGTCAAATTGGGTTCCCACAGACATTAGGGATGAATCGAATATAGCATTACCTCACAAAAGCTTGGATTCAAATAGTATTTTTATATCTAAAGATATAGCTAATTCAAATAAAAATAAAACTGACTTTAGATAGCCTACAAAAACAAATCAGCATCTCAAATCAGGCTTTATCTCTCTGAATGAAAGGCTTAAGTTTTATTACTTAATTAAATTGTTTTAATCAGCGTATTTACGAAGTAAATCTAACAGATTTAATCAACTATACCCAGAGTATTAGACGAAAAAATGATGCTTATTTCATGTGGCAGAGGTAGAGCATATAGGGCTGTCTTAGGATAAAACGTATGCAATAACACTTGTAGTAGTTGAGTGAGGTTCTAAGGTATGAGCAACAATTCAACGCCTCGGCCACCAGAGGACGTAATTCAACCGATGGCTCCAGGAGAGGTTGATCAAGAGCAGAAACGAGAGCAGAGAGCAGACCTAGAGCAATCGGGAAAACGATTGACTGTCAACCCAGGCGATCGCATTGATGACTCTAAGACGCTTGAAGAAAAGGCAAAACAGGTGGCAGTAGATGCGCCTGATATTACGGGAGACCACATTGTAGTCCCGACCTATTTTGTGGTTGACATGCCAGATGGCTCTCAGAAGGCACTTCATCATGTCAAAGATGCTGAAGCGATTTCTGACGTAATTCGGCAAGCCCGAGTAGATGAAAACGGCAATCGCATCTGGCGGTAAAGGACGATAGAGAGCAACAGAGATGGGCTGCTGGCGTTAAAGCGTACGTAATCTGTGAGCAGTTTAATCACAAAACAAACATCAGATCTGACGATCTACCTAGGAGTTACGCAATGTTTTTTCACAAAAAAGAAACGATTCATGCTGTCAACGTGAACGAGCCAAATCCAAAGTTTGCTCAACTGTTGTTAGAACAGTTTGGGGGAGCCACAGGAGAGCTATCTGCTGCGTTGCAATATTGGGTGCAATCCTTCCACATTGAGCATGCTGGCATTCGAGACATGCTGCAAGACATTGCAGTCGAAGAATTCGGCCATTTGGAAATGGTGGGCAAGTTGATTGAATCTCATACCAAAAATGTAGATCAAACTGACGCCTACAAGAGCACCTTGTTTGCGGTTAGAGGCATGGGTCCTCACTTTCTCGACAGTCAAGGGAGTGCTTGGACTGCAACCTACCTCAACGAAGGGGGAGATGTGGTTCGTGATCTAAGAGCCAATATTGCCTCAGAAGCTGGAGCGCGTCAAACCTATGAGGCGTTGATTAAGCTATCGACGGATGAGGGCACTACGAAAACGCTCACCCATCTGCTGACTCGCGAGATTTCCCACACTCAGATGTTCATGAAAGCGCTCGATTCGTTGGGTAAATTGACCGATCCGATGTTCGGCAATATCCAACCCGATGAAACGGTTGATCTATATTACAACCTGTCTTCAAATGGCCAAAAAGATGAGCGTGGTGCCTGGAATTCTGAGCCGACCTTCCGCTACGTTGCAGATCCGCTGCAACAGAAGGGCAGCTAACTCCGGTGTTGCTGAATGCAGGTATGATTCTCGGACAGATATAACCACGGTAGGGGCGTTTTGCGTAAAGCCTGCGGCATCTGGGAAACTCGCAGCGTTTCTGCCAGAAATAACGCCTCTACCAAATTCATACATCTGATCAGCAACGCCAACTATCGGATTGAATTTTTAGCTAGAAGCAACAAAACAGTTGGAGGAGAACCCGAACTCTCATAGAATTGGAAGGAGCTAATTTCTATTGCGAGTGTGGTGTATGCAACGTGTTCAATTCCCTAGCCTGAACGCTACTCTTAGAACTGTGTTGCTGAGCATCAGTTTAGCTAGTGGGCAGGCGATCGCCCAAACGCTGCCCCTCGCACCCGATCTAATTGCCTTTAACTCATCTACGGGCGCAGAGCTGCTGCTAGAAAGTGAGGCTAAGCAAGACTATTGGAATCTGAGCATCCAATTTGTAACTCAGATTAATCAAGCCTATTGCGGCGTGGCCAGCATGGTGATGGTGCTAAACAGCATGGGAATTACCGCACCCGAAGTACCGCAATATGCGCCATATCATGTCTTCACACAAGAGAATTTCTTTGACAATCCTGCGCTGCGGCGGGTGCTAGCTCCAGAGGTAGTAGCTCGTCAGGGGATGACGCTAGATCAACTGGGACAATTGCTGAATAGCCACCCTGTCAACGTGCAGGTTTATCATGGTGGCGATGTCACGTTAGCCGAATTTCGCCGGCTGATTGCAGAAAATTTAGATCAGCAGGGAAATTTCGTGATTGTCAACTATCTGCGGAGCACCATTGGCCAAGAGCGAGGCGGGCACATTTCACCGATAGCAGCCTATAGTGCGCAGAGCGATCGCTTCTTGATTTTGGACGTTGCCCGCTACAAGTATCCACCCGTCTGGGTGACAGCAGAAGACCTGTGGCAGGCTACTGCAACCGTCGATACCTCAGTGGGAAAAACCCGTGGGTTTGTCTTGGTCAATCCCCGTACTGGTTCAAATTAGCCAATCAGAGCGGTACGACCTCTACTCAGGTCTACTGGATAAGAATTCGGTAATCGGCCCTGAGACAGATTGATGCTTGAGGTGAGTTTGATGACGCGTCGATTGAAGTTTCCGAATGCCGCCAGCAACAGCTAATCCTGATGTAGCACTGACCAAAATACATAACCCGACATTACGAATAGCCAAACTCCGCTGCTGTTCACGGAGGGCATACTGAGGTGCTGCATCAATTGATGCAGTTAATGATTCAGTATTTGTTCTGACCTGATCAGTCACGATGAGGCTGGTCAGTATGCTAAAAACGGTTCCAGCCGTTAACATCGCAGGCAGTAGAATGGTTCTGATGGGAGATTGGTTCATGACTGAAATTCCAAATAAGAACGACGTTGATCAAGTTACAAAGACTAGGTTCAGGCAATGCAGCTATCTAATGCAGCTATCTAATGCAGCTATCTTTAGAGTTGTCGAAGGGCAAAGCTGGATCGTCTAGGTAAGAGAGGCAGATGGCTGACTAAAACTGCTTTTATGCCGGAGAAGTCTAATACATGTGGCTGATTAACAGCTGACTTAACTTTCCATATGTTATGAACAAGAGGCGATTCAAGTCTCGTAAAAATAGGCAAGTTAAAGCTATCTTCATAAAACTTCTGTAGTTCATCAAAATCAGACAAGAGATATTTCTTAGGTTTATTGAAGCTTTATCCAAACTATCCGGCAGCAAGGAAACCATATTACCAGCGGTTTAGATTTACTAAAGCTTTATTTAATTGATCCGGCAGTCTTACTTAAATCATGAAAGATTAAGCAGGACTAGAAATGATGTAACCAAACCAATTCCACGTTGAGAACTGTAGTTTTAGCCCTCACTCCCAGCCCCTCTCCCAAAAGGCGATGGGAGCCGGAAAAGCGTTCAAAGTCTCTCTCCTAAAGGGGGAGAAGGCTTAAAACCTTCGGCATAGATGCAAAGGGTGAGGGAAAACTCTGGGTTTCAAGTTAGAGGAGGTTTAAGCCACGTCCAACCTCGAAATCTGGAGTTTGTCCACTGCCACACTGTTGAAGATTCTGCAATAAACAGCAGTTTTTAATGATTCTTTTATTCCTTCTTCTCAAGTAGTAGTAGAGCAATGCAACGACGAAAAGTCTTAGTTTTATCTATGATATGTTTAGGTTCTACATTAGCAGCCCTGCGCCTACCTCTATTTCATCCTTATATGAGAAGTGTGACCCAGGCTGTCTCTAGTAAAAAGATAAACCTATCGCATATTCGTCAGCAAAGCAACGTAGAACGATTAAAATTAACTAGAAAATGTGTCAACTGTGATTTGAGTGGAGCAGATTTAAGTGGACTTGATCTCAGCCGAGTTAATTTGCAAGGCGCAAATCTGACTCGTGCCAACCTGAACCGAACCACTTTAATCAATGGCTTAATGGCCAGTGTGAATCTAAGCAATGCCAGCTTGAAAGAAGCAAATTTGCAGGGTGTTGATTTGCAAAATGCAAATTTAGCTCAAGCTAATCTCAGCAAAGCTCAAATGATGCATGCTAGTCTAGCGGGGGCCAATCTACGCCAAACTATCTTCGATTTGGCCGAACTGCGTGCAGCAAATTTAATGGAAAGTAAGCTTGAAAAAGCGCATTTAAGGCAAACTAGTTTGTATGGCGCTATTTTAACTCGGGCAAATCTGGCGATCGCTGATATGACGGGTGCCGACCTCCGGTATGCCAATTTTCTCGATGCTAACTTAAAAGGTGCTACTCTACGCAACGCGCAGCTAGAGTTTGCAATTATGCCCAATGGCAGTACCTACCAAGGTAATGTGCCCTATTAAATGTATTCTGCCAATGCTAGGATTGCGATGTTATGACTTTGCTCAAACAGTACTTTTTCTCTACCAGGCATCTGCCGCTCAAAGCTGGAAGTGTATTGCTCGCGCTGCTGGTAGCCAGTATTGGTGTTCAACAGCTGCGATCGCTCTACTCTCCGTTTGCTAATGTCGATTTACAGCTTACCGTTAAACCACAGGCGCTAGGAGTCTACGCGATCGCAGGCACGACCAACTTACCCGATCGCACCCGGATAGTCGTATCTGCCGTGCGGTATCTATCATCTGCCGACCCCCGTTCTCAACAATTGAACCCCAAACCGACCTACTCTATCCTGGCGTATCAATCTGCTCAAGTTATGGGCGGTAAATGGCAAACTGAGTTGAACCTGTGGCAGGTAGCCCCAGATGGACAGTATGTAGAAGTTTGGCAACCAGAGCAAGCCAAGCTAAACCTGGCGCTAACACCAAGTGAAGATATAGTTTTTCTAGCCGCGCTGAATCCAGTCAGCACGGTAGATCAGCTACCCGTATTAGAACAACAGCTTCGCGACAAAAAGCTTAGGCTCAGTGGCAAGCTAATTTATAC
>CASBQX010000218.1 GCA_949127925.1 Synechococcales cyanobacterium PMM_0002 | reverse complement strand
GTTTGGCTAGCTTCTGACTGGAGATTTTCCAAGCAGACAGTTAAGATCACTTCCAGACGCCCATATCAAAGGTGATTAGCAGAGGTTTTAAAGACCCGAATCCTATGCTTCGATCCCGAGGGACTGATTTCTGAGAAAAACTATCGCCTCAAAAGACAAAAGTTTATCCTCAAAAAGCAGGTTTAGGGCATACCTGCGTGTCCTAAAAGCCGCCTTTATGTATTTTTGAAATACCCATACACACAAACCTAACATATAAAATTTAAATTCTGTAATCAAAATCTTCAAGCAATGTGAACTTTTTTCAATGCCTAAAGTAGCTGATCTGGAAAGGGTTGAGGATATTTCTTGAGATCTTGGCGATCGCCTCAACTGGGCTACCGCGATCGGCAGACCAGTCAGGACTAAAATCCGCCGCCTCAGATTCTAGAACCGCAATCCTCTACTGTTGCGATATTACGCCTTGACGATATCTTTGAGCATTTGATCCCAAGATCAAAGGGGTTAGCTTAGAATAAGAGCAAATATGTAAAATTTCGTAACTTAACTGTAAAGCAGTCCGTCCATGACCTCAGCAACCTCCCTCTTCGCCCCTGTCGATGCAGACCTCTGCCTGCTGACAGACAATCTTAAGCAGCTTGTAGGTGCCCGCCACCCGATTCTGTATGCCGCCGCAGAGCACCTCTTTGGCGCAGGAGGGAAGCGGTTGAGACCTGCTATCGTGCTGCTTATTTCTAGAGCGACGGCACCCGACTTTGAGATTTCGTCGCGCCATCGGCGGCTAGCAGAAATTACAGAAATGATCCATACCGCTAGTCTGGTGCATGACGATGTAGTCGATGAGTCCGAGCTACGGCGCGGTGTACCCACTGTTCACAGCAGCTTTGGCAATCGAGTTGCCGTACTAGCGGGAGATTTTTTGTTTGCTCAGTCTTCTTGGTATCTGGCCAACTTAGACAATTTGGAAGTTGTCAAGCTGCTGTCACAGGTGATCATGGATTTAGCGGAAGGCGAAATCCAACAGGGCCTAAATCGCTTCGATACAGGTACAACACTCGATGCCTACTTAGAAAAGAGCTACTACAAAACGGCCTCGCTGATGGCAAACAGTGCCCAAGCCGCAGGTGTCCTCAGTGAAGTGCCGGAGGCAACTGCGACAAGCCTATATAATTATGGCCGCCATATTGGTCTAGCGTTTCAAATCGTAGATGACCTGCTAGACTTTACGGCTTCCATGGATGCGCTAGGCAAACCAGCGGGTTCTGATCTCAAAAGTGGAAATCTAACTGCCCCCGTCCTGTATGCGCTTGAGGAGAAACCGTACTTGGAGGTGCTAATTGAGCGCGAGTTTGCTCAAGAGGGTGACCTAGAACAGGCGATCGCCCTCGTGTTGGCCAGCAACGGCATTGAGCGATCGCGCGAACTAGCGACTCATCACGCTCAGCTAGCAGGTCAGTATATGGCTCAGTTGCCTGCTTCCGAGTCTCGTCAGGCACTCATGAGTTTGACTGATTATGTGCTGAGCCGAGGATATTAGCGCTGGGATCAATCTCGATTAATCGCTGTAGCGTTCCTCTGCCCAAGGTTCGCCGCGACGATGGTAGCCGTTGCGCTCCCAAAAACCTAGTTCTTCATGGTCTAAGAATTCTAGGCCATTAATCCATTTTGCGCTTTTCCAAGCATAGAGATGGGGCACAACTAGCCGCAGGGGACCACCATGGTCGATGGGAAGTGGCTCTTCAAACAGCGTGTGCGCCAAAAAGTTTTCTTCCCGCAAAAAGTCATCCACGGCAAGATTAGTGGTGTAGCCCCCATAGCAATGCTGCACCAGATAAGTCGCGTTGGAGTCTAGCTGAATCTGCTGCATAAAATCCATCACCTTGATGCCAGTCCACTGCACATCTAGCTTAGACCAGGTCGTAACGCAATGAAAATCTGCGGTGAAGTGACTTTGGGGCATGGCCAGAATATCGGCCCAGTGTAGTGTTATCGGTGTAGCTAAGCCCCAAATGCGAAATTCCCAGTTCTCCAAACTAACTTGGGGAGACTGGCCGTAGGTCAAAACTGGAAACCCTTTAGCGAGGTGCTGTCCGGGGGGGACGCGATCTTGCTGCTCAGGGCCTGGTTTCTGAAAAAATTTACCCAGCATAGGTGATGGTGGATGGGGGAGACAGGTAGAAATGCAGGAATGGGCAAAACTGCCAAAGCGGGTAGAAAGTCAAAACAGGAGCAACCTCGATCTGTTGTTGCTCCTCAGTTTTCTACGGACTAAATCAGGCACACCAACGCTTACTCTTCGTCGTCGGCTTCGTCTTCTTGAGGATAAACAAAGCCTGTAGAGCGTCCAGTTAGGATCGACTTGCCTAGGGAGAGTGCACGCTGAGCTTGCAAAGCCGCTTTGCTCTTCCAGGTGGCCTTGCGCTTATCGCGCTTAGATTTGGAGGTTTTCTTCTTAGGAACAGCCATGATCTCAGGTGCTCAATATTTTTTTGACAACTTCACTATCTTATACCGCTTCTCTAAAAAACCACTATCGCCGCTATTCTTGGGGAGTCGAGTTGGGGTTGACTGCCACCTGTTGCCGTGCCTGCTGAGGAATTGCGGCGGTTGGTTGACTGGTATACATGGCGCGTAGAACCAGGGCGGGGTCTACCCAATTGTTGTCGTATTTTAGCCCCCAGTGCAGGTGAGGCCCTGTGGTGCGGCCAGACATACCCACTCGACCCACGCGCTGCCCAGCATAGACTTGCTGACCTTCAAAAATCTGGAGACCGCCATCTCGATCAATCATGTAACGCTTGCCGCCAGACGATTCTACACGCCCTTCCATGTGGCAAAAAATGCTGAGCCAGTTCCCCGCTTCCACGACCACTGACGTGCCACAGTTAGAATCATCTGTGACTTCTACCACCGTGCCACTTGACCAATTGCGGAGATAGCTGCCTTTGGGCGCGGCCATGTCTAACCCGTAATGAAACTCGTTAGAGCTATAGCCTTCAATTGAACGGCGATAGCCAAAAGGCGAGGTGTACGCCTGAAACTGCTCCACCGGAAAGGAAACGCTTGACCAGCTGTTCGTGGCTATCTGGGTGACGTTGGCCGGAGCGATGTCCTTAGCTTGGGCACCGGGAGCACCCGCGCTAATTGCCAGTTTAGGAGCATTGTCAGGCTCGGCTTGGGGCTTGGCAGAGGCTGCCGCTGTCGAGGGTGCGGAGACTGTAGCCGAGGGAGAGGAACCTGTAGCCGAGGGAGAGACCGTAGGCAATACGACAGGAGATCGAAACAGCGATGGCGTACCCCCCGCTGACGTTTGGGCACGCAGGGCAAACCTGCCTGATCGTAGGGTATTGGCTGAGACTGTGCTTAGAGAGCTGGCCTCAACTATTTTTTGATGCGCTTCGACCACTATCAGGATCGACAGACACATTCCGACTGCTAGCAAACATCGACCTAGACTGATTGCGATGGGTTTCATGTTTGGCGGTTCAAAATTGCAGTTAGTGCTCCTTATCCTTCAACCGACAACATCCTACATCAGAAAAAAACGTCTGAAATACATAGTTTTTCTAGAACTTGGGTTGGCAGTGTGGGCGCAGGTAGCTTTTTCTGAGAATTCAGTAAAACTGTCGAACCCATCATGCCCTAATTGATGCAATAGATCTCAGTCTTGAGCCAATCTTTAAATAAACTTGTCAGCTCAACAAATTTGTCATGGGTAGGGCAGTAGGTTTGACCATGCTGAATTGATTCTGGCTAAAACCTAAATTTAGGCACATCTAAATTGAAAACATCTGGGGCAGTTTGGGGAACTGTAGAGTCAGCTTTTGTATCTATCTACTTCTTCCCAGGGTGGCTCCGACTGCATCTGTCTGGAGTGGCAGCGACACTTCTACGATTAGTTCATTTGTATTATACAGGCGATATCATACAGGCGATCGCTTATTCTAAATCGGGGCGATCGCCTGTAGGTTGCAGTCGGGCTGCACCAGTCTGGAGATTTGTTCAACTTAGGCGATATTGAAATTGGTGATATTGGCGATTGTGGTGATAAGTATCAGCATTGAGGGCAACTGATGCCCAGGCAAAAACGATTGGCGTTCGGCATTCTATTTCTAGCTACGTTCCTGATTTTCGCGATTGTAGGACTGACTCAACGCCCAGACAGCCAACGGTCAGGCATGGCGCTGCCGACAGCTGCCTTAACGCCAAGTCGGACGGCCTTTGTCCACTTATTTGAGTGGACGTGGAATGATGTGGCTCAAGAGTGTGAGACGTTTTTGGGGCCGAATGGGTATACCGCTGTTCAAATTTCGCCACCGAATGAGCACCTTGTCTTAGCCGATCGCCAGTTTCCGTGGTGGCAACGGTATCAGCCCGTGAGCTATCAGTTGATCAGTCGCAGTGGCGATCGCACTCAGCTGGT
>CASBQX010000217.1 GCA_949127925.1 Synechococcales cyanobacterium PMM_0002 | reverse complement strand
GAAGGATAAGTTGGATGAATACTGTAAGCAAACGGGACGAAAGCAGACGGACGTACTCAGAGAGCTTATTCGTGCGTTGCCAAGCTAATTGGCTGCTCCGCTCCGCTCTACAGCCGCGCTATCCTTCCCCATGTCTGAAGCCAGGGGCTTGCCGCGCTTTTGGTCAAGGTTTTGAGCGATAAAGAAATCAAGTTCCCAGGGAAACTTGGAACTGTTGCCTCTAAGGTGCATCGTGAGCTTGTTGGAACCCTCAGGACAGTCACACTGTCGAGAATGACTGATGGGCGCTACTACGCTTCCTTGTTAATGGAGGATGGCATTGAAAAGCCTGAAGCCAGTGGCGAGGGTAAAGCGATTGGGATTGATTTGGGACTGACAGATTTTGCTGTTACTTCAGACGGTTCAAAATATCAGAATCCCAGGCATTTTAAAAAGCATGAGCGCAACCTGAAGCGGAAGCAGTGCAAGCTATCGCGCAAGAAGGACAAGACGACTAGCAACCGTCGCAAAGCCAAAAAAGCGCTGGCGCGTGTGCATTCTAAAATCTCTAGAGTGAGAGAAGATTACCTTCACAAGCTATCCCGCAAGATAGTCAACGAGAACCAAGTTGTAGTGATGGAAAATCTGGCAGTGAAGAACATGGTGAAGAACCACACCCTCGCAAAAGTAATTAGCGACGTGGGTTGGGGAACGTTCTGCACCATGCTCAAATACAAGGCAGAGCAAGAAGGAAAGATTTACCTGGAAGTAGGCAGGTTTTTCCCTTCATCGCATCTTTGCTCCAATACATTACTGCACGTGCCAAAAATGGGTCTGTCGATCCGGATGTTTGACTGCCCTCACTGCGGGCAGCGACACGATAGGGACACTAATGCGGCGATCAATATCAGGAATGAAGGCTTGCGGATATTGTCGTTGGGAACCAGCGATACTGCCCTTGGAGGGAGTGTAAGACCAAAGCGGTATGGGCGTAAGTCTACTACCGTGGCGGCAACTCCCGATGAATTGGGAAGCCCGTGCTTTATTGCGTAGCAATGAGCGTCGGGTAGTTCACGCAGGCAGTCTAACCGCTTGTAGCGCTGTGGCAACAGATTGGGCAGATTGATATCGATCCGCTGGTCGTCGGTGTGTCAAGGTCTGCATCACCTCTGCTAAGGCTGTTGGGATCCCTGGAACCGACTGGCTACAGAAGCGATAGCTGTTGCCGTGACCCGCATAGAACGAGACAGGATTTTGGCCTGTGAGCAAAAACGCCAGGATGGGGGCTAGAGCATACAAATCGGCAGCCGGAGTGGCATATAGTTCCATCTGCTCGGGGGCAGCGTAGCCCGTCGAGCCAGGAGGAATACTTTGCCCTAAGGCAACGCTTTTAATTGCGCCAAAATCGACCAGTGCTACCGGATCACCTGTGTCAGAGTTGGGCTGAAACAGCAGCGCGGTGGGTCTGATGCCTCGGTGTAGAATCGGTGGCGTAAAGCTATGCAAATAGTCTAAAACCTTACAGATTTGCAGCATCCAGGCGATCGCCCGAGCCAGCGGCACCGCTCCTGTCGCCGCAATATGCTGAGCTAATGACAGCCCTTCCATCCACTGCATGACTAGATGGGGCTGCTGCTTAATTAAAAAAAATCGATGATCTGAGGAATTTGGGGATGATTTAGCTGGCGCAGTGTTTCTGCTTCACATTCAAGTGCATCAAGGGCTTCAGGGCTTTCTGCCCAGCTCGCGTTTAGCATTTTTAGCACAACATGCTCACCGGCTCGCCAAGCTCGATAGGTAATTCCCATCTCTCCTCGCCCCAACACCTGAAGCAATTGGTAGTTGCCAACGGTTTGCAGCACCTGAAGCGGTTGACCACAATCGACGCAAAATAGCTCACCGCCAGCCGCATGATTACAGCCTGAAGCCGCAGATGCCCCAAAAGCAGAGCTAATCGGCCTGTTGTCCACGGCGATCGCGGGTGCAGACGGTGCCGTTGGCGCAAAAGCTGCTGCACCAGCAGAGAACTCTGAGGTGAGCTGCAAATGCGACGGCACAGGAATGATCCCTGGCATCGGCTGCGGGGAAGCCTCCGGCTCAACCCTCGTTGCGTTGAAGCCAGCCCGCAGAGCAGAACCCCTGTCCTGATCGGCATCTGGGGCGGCATCTGGGGCAATGGCGGAGCCGATATCGGCCTCACTGCCTTGTCCCTTTGCCGTTACCTCAGTTGGCGGCTGAACGACATCGGTGCGTTGAGCCTGAGGGCGATCGCTGGTCATGGCAGATGGTAATGCGTCCAACACATCGGCTCCCAGCCGAATTTTGATATTAGGGCCAGAGCGCGCTAGGCGAATAATGGCTCCATCGGTGACTGGAACTTGGGTAATTCGCTTGCCATCTACATAAGTGCCATTGGTGCCGAGGTTGACGACTTCCCAATTAGACCCAACCTGCCGCAACTCGACATGATGCCGCGACACCACGGCACTATAAAGAATCACATGGTTATCTGTCGATCGCCCGATACGAATGACCGACTTGTCTTTAAAAGACCAGACCTGAGCCGGAATTGACTTAACGGGGTGCAGGAGAAGTAGGGTAATCACATTTGCGATGCTGAGCAGGAACTTCTGAAAAACGAAAAATGGCGCTTATTTAAGACTGTACGACGCTTCTTAATCCTATGTTGCTTTGGCAAGAACATATACCGATTCTGGATTGATCCAATTCCATCGTGCCCCCTGGGATCACAGACTAAGGAATGAGAATTAAATAACTCCGCCATTCTGCTGGTAGGGGCGAATGGCCGTTCGCTCCTACCAGCAATAAGATTAAGCTCAAACCCAGTGCTCAAGCCTTAAAAAAGACTTACAACAAGACTTAAGAAAGTTGAAAGAGAAATGTAACTTTGTCACCCTTGCCTAGAGCGATGCGATCGCCGGGACGCAGACGATGGCGGTTACCCATCGGTAGCGGCATATTATTGACATAGGTTCCATTTGAACTTCCCACATCTTCCAAATAATAGCTATCGCCTTCAACCCGAATATCTGCGTGAATGCGCGACACAATTTCGGAACCGGGAAACCCAGACACGTCAATGTCGGGTGGAATCCGATCGTTGGCTTTACCGATGTGAACTACGCTCAAACTAGGCGGAAGTTCCATTACCGCATTGGTTTGTACATGGAGCAGCTTTGCCGCTTGTACCTGTAGCTGAGTGGTGCTAGGGTTAGCTGCCGTTGGGCTGGTGGCGATGGGGGTAGCTGGGGCATTGGGTGAAGGAACCTCAGATGGAGGTGTGAACGGGGGAGTGAGCGCGTCGGGTGAGGAGCTGCTGCTGGCGGCAGCTATGGCCTCGGTCTCCACG
>CASBQX010000216.1 GCA_949127925.1 Synechococcales cyanobacterium PMM_0002 | reverse complement strand
GTTCTAGGGTGCCGACTAAAAGCCGCTTCACAACCGCCCACCTTGGGGATTTCAACCGCTTCCATTCTAACTAAAAGCCGCCCTAAAAGGGCAGGGTTTTAGACCCATTTTTTTGATAAAAACGATGACCAGCAGCAGCGTGATGGCGATCGCCACCGCCGCAGCCCAACCGATTCCTTGGCCTTGTAAAATCCCCATCACAATCAGCACTATGCCGCTGACACCGCCCGACACTAACGAGGGGGTGCTTTTTGCCTGGAGATAGCCGAACACCCCATCGCCTAGCGACAGGATGCCGTAGGCGATCGCTGCAATTGTTCCTAAACTCATGCCAGTGCTCACATCAGTGCCCACAAATGGTGAGCAATAAGCAACTGTTTACAGGCGCTCCCCTGCCGGTAAACAATTGCTTACTGCCTATCGTCTAGATTACAGCGTTTTTTCGTGGTCAAACGTCTCTGGCTCGACTTGTTGCAAAAAACGACATTTGAGCGACCGGGCAAACCGATCAAACACCGCCTCAGTACCTCTCTTACAGATCTCACTCTGTCCCCTAAATAGTTCAAGCCATGACCGATTCATCAACACAGCAAACTCAGATCCAGGGCTTACAAGATTTACAGCAGCAGGCAGCCTCGCTCTTGCTTTATCAAACGGTGCTCGAAAATCAAATTGGGCAAGCATTTCTCTACCTGTTAGAGACCTTGAGCCTCGCCCCGGGCGCAGAGCAGGGCGATCGCCTGACCCCACTGCGCGCCTATGGCCACTGGTTCCGCGCCCTAGCCAGCCAGCAGCAGACCTGGCAAACCTACTTACTCACCCAACTGCTGCGCGCCGACAACCCGTTTAGCCAGCAGGCTCAGCGCAGCAGCGAGTTGCCAGCCAGCCTGGTTGCCGCTGCCCAGCACGACCTGCAGGCGTTGCGACAGCTCTACGCCTGCGACAGCCAGCAGCTCAGCACCTGGGTACAGCTTGCCGCCGTGCTACCGACCCCACCGCTTAGCTGGGAGCAGGTTCTGCCCTCCGGTAGCGCCACCGTTGAGGCTCTCAGCCAGAGTCTCATTTGGACTCGGCTGGCAGCCAACCCCAGATGGGACGCTGCTCTGGCAGAGTTGGCGGCTCATTATCGCCAGATGGGTGTCGGGCTATTTGGCACCTACCATGCCTTTGGCTGGCAGGGCGGCAACCTGGTGGGCATTGCTCACCCCGACCCCATCCACCTAGGACAGTTGACCCGTTACGATGCCCAAAAAGCGGCTCTTTGCCAAAATACGGAAGCCTTATTAGCAGGCTATCCGGCGCTGCATGTGCTGCTCTATGGCAGTCGAGGCACGGGTAAATCGTCGCTGGTCAAGGGCTTGCTCAACGAGTACGCTGAGCGGGGGTTACGCCTAGTCGAAGTCACTAAAACCGACCTGCGCCACCTGCCCCAAATTGTCGATCGACTGCGGGATGTGCCCCAATCGTTCATTGTATTTGTAGACGATTTGTCGTTTGAAGAAGATGACGATGCGTTTAAAGCGCTCAAGGTGGTGCTAGAGGGTAACCTCACCGCCCGCCCGCCCAACGTGGTCGTCTATGCCACCTCCAACCGCCGCCACCTAATTCGAGAATTTTTGGCCGATCGCCCTCGGCCTAGTGATGCTGACGAAATCCACAATTGGGATACGGTTCAAGAAAAACTGTCCTTTAGCGATCGCTTTGGCCTCACGCTCACCTTTGAACCCGCCGACCAAGCAACTTACCTAGCGATTGTGCACCACCTCGCCGCCCAGGCCAACCTCACCCTGCCTCCAGACGATTTGGACTACCGGGCACTACAATGGGCCACGCGTCACAATGGCCGATCGGGGCGATCGGCACGGCAGTTTGTCGATTTTCTGCGGGCAGAATCAGCGCAGGGACAAAACTAGCCCAATCTGCTACAGCCGCTAGATGAGAACTCTTTGGCCAATCTCTATAGTTGCAGAGCCTTGATCTCACAATTCTGGGAGTTTTGGTCGGTACACTGTGATTGGAGAAATGCGATAGGTTGAAGAGCTTTTATGGACGTCACCGTACTTTGGCAACGCTATCAAGATTGGCTTTATTACCACGATGGTCTAGGGCTTTACGTCGATATCAGCCGAATCCGATTTGACGATGCGTTCGTGGAACAGCTGAAACCCAAGTTTGAACGGGCGTTTCAGGATATGACGGCGCTGGAAGGGGGGGCGATCGCCAACCCTGACGAAAACCGGATGGTGGGGCATTACTGGCTGCGTAACCCTGACTTGGCTCCAACGGCTGACGTGAAACAGGAAATCGTAGAAACGATCAGCAAGATTGAAGATTTTGTCAAAAAAATCCACGACGGGACGATTCATCCCCCAACTGCGCCTAAATTTACCGATCTGCTGTCGGTCGGGATTGGCGGTTCGGCGCTCGGCCCTGAATTTGTCGCAGAAGCGCTCTCGCCTGATTTTCCACCCATGGCGGTGCATTTCATTGACAACACCGACCCGGCAGGTCTCGATCGGATTTTGAATCGGCTCAAAGATCGGCTTAAGAGCACCTTGGTACTAGTTGCCACCAAGTCTGGGGGCACACCCGAAACCCGTAATGGCATGTTGGAGGTGAAGCACGCCTATGAACAACTGGGGCTAAATTTTGCCGATTATGCGATCGCCGTCACCATGGCGGGCAGCAAAATGGATCAATATGCTCAGTCAGAACGCTGGCTCACCTGCTTCCCGATGTTTGACTGGGTGGGAGGGCGCACCTCGGAGCTGTCTGCGGTTGGCTTGGTGCCAGCCGCGCTTCAGGGCATCAACATCCAGGAAATGCTGACGGGCGCTCGGATGATGGACGATGCCACCCGCGTGCCAGACTTGCAGACCAACCCGGCGGCGCTGCTGGCCTTGGCCTGGTATTATACGGGCAACGGCAAGGGCGAAAAAGACATGGTGATCTTACCCTACAAAGACAGCCTGCTGCTGTTTTCGCGCTATCTGCAACAGCTGGTAATGGAATCGCTGGGCAAGGAAACCGATCTAGATGGCCATACGGTCTATCAGGGCATTGCGGTCTATGGCAACAAAGGATCGACCGACCAGCATGCCTATGTGCAGCAGCTACGTGAAGGCGTGCCCAACTTCTTTGTCACCTTCATTGAAGTGCTCGAAGATCGCGCGGGTGCCTCAATTGAAGTAGAACCTGGAGCCACCTCTGGTGATTTCCTCTCCGGCCTATTGCAGGGCACCCGCGCCGCGCTGTATGACAACCACCGCGACTCGATTACCGTTACCGTGCCGAAGGTGACACCGCGCACTGTGGGGGCGTTGATTGCGCTGTATGAACGCACGGTCAGCTTTTATGCCTCGTTGGTGAACGTCAACGCCTACCATCAGCCCGGTGTGGAGGCGGGCAAAAAAGCCGCTGCCAGCGTGCTAGATTTGCAGCGCCAAGTGGTCACAACGCTGAAGCAAACCAGCCACCCCCTATCGCTAACGGAGTTAGCCGCCAAAATGGGTGCGGCTGATCAGGTGGAAACAATCTACAAAATTGTGCGCCATCTTGATGCCAATCAGCGCGATGTGATGGTCACCGGGAACTTACAGCAGCCCGATAGTTTGGCGATCGCCGCCCGCTCCAGAACGTAACCGTAGAGACGCGATTAATCGCGTCTCTACCAATTAATCGCGTCTCTACATTTTTGTAGTGAGCTGGCGTCGAATCGCAAACGCCAGCATTTTTTTGGGTGTGCTACAAGTTCTCAGGACTTTGAATCGAACCAATCGACCGAGCAGCGATCGCCCCATCCCCTTCAGGCGCGCGGTGAGGCGCACCCGCATCAACCGCAACCACCGAGTTCGCCCTGCTCCCGCATAGTTCGGCAGAAACGCTAACTTGCCATACAACACATCGGCTCGATGGATACCGCTAATGCCATGATGACGATGCTCCGGGCTAGGAAACCCGCCATGTTCGCCATAGTTGCGAAAGGGAATGTAATTTTTGAATCCGCGCTGCCGCAAAAACCCATCAATTTTAGAGTCAAAGTTAGAGTAGCCCGTACCATATTGCTCTGTAATCTGTGGCACCAAATCGCATAAATGGCGCGCAGCAGCGGGCGTCACAATATAGGCCACCGTCGCACTAGAGAATCCTTCGGCATGGCCTCCCAGGCTAATGCTATAGACCTGAGAAGCACAGGTATAGAGCCAAGCAACCCCAACATTGGGCTGCATCGGATTAAACGGCAACGGCAAATTTCCCATGCCTACAACCGGGACAA
This sequence comes from Synechococcales cyanobacterium PMM_0002, assembly GCA_949127925.1. GTDB lineage: Bacteria > Cyanobacteriota > Cyanobacteriia > Elainellales > Elainellaceae > CASBQJ01. The sequence continues at coordinate 7,895 of CASBQX010000216.1, read as the reverse complement.
AATCCGCTTCCACGATCAAGCTGGGCTGGGTGGCTTTGGCGGCCTGCTGCCACGCCCGCTGATGATTCAACATACAGCGATAAATGGCGGCATAGGTTTGGGATTCGGCAGTATCTGATTGGCGCAGGAGCTGGTGCTGAAACCCTTCTGCGCTCAACGCTGTTTCTAGCGCGTCAGTCGGTTCTTGATAGGCAATCACAAAAACGCTGCCTACCCTATTTTTCAGCCGATTTGGAACTACGGTAGGGCTAGTCACGGGGCGGGTGATGGTCACGCAATGAACCCTCAGTCTAAAAAAATAGGTCTACGTGGCACAAATCTATATGGCACAAATTTGTATGGCACAAGTCAAGAGCCATTCGATGTGGCACAAATCAAGAGCCATAAAATCCGGTTGATCTGAATGCGTGAAGCGAGGCTAAACGCACTGAAAGCTTGAGCGACTGAATATTGGGAGAACTGAATATTGGGAGAACTGAATATTGGGAGAATATTGGGGCTAGGAGCGGCTCAAGATCGTAACTGGCTGGGAACAGCTGACCGGCTGATGGGGCAGATGCAGTTGGCAAGCCGAGTGTAAAAAATAAGAATAGCAGCAATTCGGCTGCCAAGTCTGATGATTTTTATTCGTAGAGCGGGTATGGCCTAGCCCCATGCTAAAATGCCAAGTTCTGGGAGGTTTCAGCCCATTTTTTCTACTTTTTCGTAGATTATCCATAGATTTCGTTTCGCTATCCACGTACTCTGGTATACAGTCTCTGGTGTACAGTCGGGGTTTGAACTATGGCCTTGGGGAGCTGCTCATGAGCATCGTTGCTCAATCGTTAGAAAGTTTAGAATACATTGTGGGTCGAGATGGCGCTGTCGGCTGGGACACGGTGGAGGCCGCGATGCAGCAGCAGATCATGGCCGCGATCGCCCCTCATCCGGTCAACCCTATCGCTCCTGTTTGCCTAGTGTATCCGCAAACCCCAGAGCAGCTGGCAGGGGTGATCACCCTCTGTCACCAACAGCATTGGCGAGTGCTGCCGTGCGGCAGCGGCACCAAACTAGCCTGGGGTGGATTGGCTGAAGGCATTACCGTTGTGGTGAGCACGGCTCGCCTAGGGCGACTGATTGACCACGCCGCTGGAGACTTAACCGTCACGGCTGAAGCCGGAATGCGGCTGGCCGATTTGCAGGCAATTTTGGCAACACAGGGGCAGTTTTTGCCGCTCGACCCCACCTATGGCACAGACGCGACGCTGGGGGGCATTGTCGCCACCGCCGACTCGGGTACCTTACGGCATCGCTATGGCGGGGTGCGCGATCTGCTGATTGGCATGACAATAGTGCGAGCCGATGGGCAAGTGGCTAAAGCAGGTGGGCGGGTGGTCAAAAATGTAGCGGGCTATGACCTAATGAAACTGTTCACCGGGTCTTGGGGCACGCTGGGCATTCTCAGCCAGGTGACATTTCGGGTCTATCCGTTGCCAGATGTGTCGCAAACGCTGGTGCTGACTGGAGACGCGCAGGCGATCGCCCGCGCCACGCAGACCCTGCTCAGTTCTGCTCTGACACCTACAGCGGTAGAATTAGTTATGGCTCCAGCCTGGACAGAGCTGAAACAAGCAGACGCGATCGCTCTACTAGTAAGATTTCAAGGCATTGCCGTCGGCGTTAGCACCCAGACGCAGCAGTTTACAGCAGTGGGGCAAGCCTTGGGGTTGGAAGTCCGCACTCTGCAAAGGCAAGCTGACGCCGCTATCTCCCCGGCCGACGAAGTAGCTCTATGGCAACAATTGCAAGAAATAGGGGAACCCACTGCCCACAACCGGGCTATCACCTGCAAAATAGGAGTAACTCCCTCAACAGCGGTAGCCGTATTGCAGCAGATAAAGGCGCTTGTTCCCCAGTTAGACTTAGCGCAGATTCATGCAGGTAGCGGCTTAGGTCGATTGCGCTTTGCCGCCACCGAGGCAGAGCAGCTGCCCCAAATTCGGCAACTGTGCCAGGATCAAGCAGGCTTCCTCACTGTTTTACAGGCTCCCCAGTCGCTCAAGCAACAGGTCGATGTGTGGGGCTACACAGGCAATGCGATCGCGCTGATGCGAGGTCTAAAGCAACAGTTTGATCCAAGTAACCTGCTAAGTCCAGGCCGATTCATCAGCGGCATTTAGGGCGGTTCTGGTTCAGCATAATTTCTCCTTAGATTTAAAAAATGCAAACTTCGGAAAATCCCGTTTCATTTACCAATCTTCCGCTAAACACAGCAGACATCCCAGGCTTTGATGCACACAATCCGCCTGACCCCAAGCTGATCGATACCTGCGTACATTGCGGCTTTTGTCTGGCCACTTGCCCCAGCTACCGGATAACTGGCAAAGAAACCGACTCACCCCGAGGCCGCATTTACCTGATGGATGCCATCAACGAAGGGGACGCGCAGCTGGCTGACAGTACGGTGCAGCATTTCGACTCGTGCCTGGGGTGCTTGGCCTGTGTGACGACCTGCCCGTCGGGGGTGCAATATGACCAGCTGATTGCCGCCACCCGCCCCCAAATCGAACGCAATTTTGAGCGATCGCTCCCGCTGCGTCTGCTGCGCCGCCTCATTTTTTCCACCTTCCCCTACCCTGGCCGGATGCGGATACTGCTACGGCCATTGGGGCTGTATCAGAAATCCGGGTTGCAGAAATTGGTGCGATCGCTTGGCGTATTAAAGCAAATCTCACCCCAGCTAGCAGCCATGGAATCCATGCTGCCCAAAATCGCCCCCACCGCCTTTCAAGACACCATCCCGGCACTGATTCCAGCTACAGGTAACACCCGCTATCGGGTGGGGATGCTGCTGGGCTGCGTGCAGCGGTTGTTTAACCCAGTGGTCAATGATGCAACGGTGCGCGTCCTCATCGCCAACGGCTGCGAAGTAGTGGTGCCACAGATGCAGGGCTGCTGCGGTGCCCTCTCCCATCACCAAGGGCAAGAGGCGCAGGCGCAAGAAATGGCGCGCCAGATGATCGACACCTTTGAGAACACTGAGGTTGATGCCATCTTGGTTAACGCGTCCGGCTGTGGGCACACGCTCAAAGAGTATGGCCACATTCTCAAAGACGACCCTGAGTATGGCGATCGCGCTCAAGCCTTCGTCAAAAAAGTAAAAGACGTGCAGGAATTTTTAGCAGACGTGGGATTGACTGCGCCCCTATCGCCGTTGCAAGACGAACCGCTGACAATGGTGTACCAAGACGCCTGCCATATGCTGCACGGCCAAAAAATTAGCCTGCAACCTCGGCAACTGCTGCGTCAAATTCCTGGTGTGCAATTACGCGAACCCATTGATGCGGCGCTGTGCTGCGGCAGCGCTGGCGTTTACAACATCCTGCAACCAGACGTTGCAGAAGAATTGGGGCAGCAAAAGGTGACCAATCTATTGAATACAGGCGCGTCGGTGATTGCCTCGGCCAACATTGGTTGCTTTGTCCAAATTAGCAAACACCTGACAATTCAAGGCCAGCAGACGCCCGTGTTACACCCAATGCAGTTGCTCGACTACTCAATTCGTGGCATTAAACTGTCTGACCTAGAATCGAACCTCGAATCAAGCTAGTAGAAAACGCGCAAGTTTAGCTACCGTAGTGCGGGCATCTTGCCCGCGCAGGCTGGAAGCCTGCACTACGAACGGTAGGCAGATTTACGCCTCAGACTACTAGTCGAGTTCGTCAATCGCCAAACATAAACCCTACTGTGAAACACTCTCTAAGAGAGCAGATCACAGCAGGGTTAACAGGAACAATCTAATCCCAATTTGATTTAAGGCTAAACAGCATGAACTCTTGCGAGGCAAGGGGCTCAAGCCCTTTGTGCCACTTAGCTTCATCAAGAATTGGTATAAGCTTTAGCCAGTAGGAAGGATTAGGATTCTTCGTCTACAGACTCTTCTTCCGAATATTCTTCTTCGTCTACAGACTCTTCTTCCGAATATTCCTCTTCATCTACAGACTCTTCTTCCGAATATTCCTCTTCATCTACAGACTCTTCTTCTGAATACTCAACAGTTTCTTCAGTGGTAACTTCTTCAGAATACTCAACAGTTTCTTCGGAGAACTCTACAGAATACTCCTCATAATACGTTTCAATGATGCTAAATTCTTCAACATATTCACTGTAGTCGGCTTCGCTGACAGAGCCATCTGCAATAGCGGCACAGGCTCCCAGCAACGCGCCAAATTCATCATCATCTAGTGTATCTAGGTCAGCTTCAGTGATATCTCCGGCATCAATTGCATCACAGGCTGCTTCAATGATGGCAATGTCTTCATCACTTAATGACTGTTGAGCAAATGCCACCTGGGGTAGACCCAAGCCTAAAACGGAACACCCGATAAATGCGATCGCCCACTTTTGTAATGTTGTCATTGTGAATGTTTCCTTGCCAGACAGGTTTTGAAATACAGAATGTCGAGTGTACGCTAGTGCATTAAACCCCACGGTTTAGCATTCGTAGTGCGCTGGCGTCTCGCCATTCCAAACAGCATAGGAATCTTTATGGCAAAGGAGAATCAGTATTATTACGGCTATTTCTAGCCAAATTAGGGTTTAACTCAAGGACTCCAGTTAACTACCCAAACTTCAACAGCAGGGTTAGCGGGGTGCGATCGCCGCTTGGTTAATTTCTTGGCATAACTGCTGCCATCTGCATAGAGTTTGGGACAATGGTAACTGGGGTTACGCCATCCATTCAATCATTAAGCCAGCCAGTCATGTCTGATTCTCAAGCCATTAGCGCCGCCGTTGCCAAACTCTATAACACCTATCCGTTTCCACCCGAACCGTTATTGGATGAACCGCCTCCGGGCTACAACTGGCGCTGGAACTGGTTGACAGCTTACAACTTTTGCACCGGACGCAAGCCGCAGCATGCCAACGCTCGGATTCTCGATGCTGGGTGCGGTACGGGGGTCGGTACTGAATATTTGGTGCATCTCAATCCGGATGCCAGCGTGGTCGGGATTGATCTGAGTGCTGGGGCGCTGGCCGTTGCCAAAGAGCGGTGTCAGAAGTCGGGTGCGATGGGAGTAGAGTTTCATCATCTCAGCTTGTTTGATGCCGAACAGTTGCCAGGAGAGTTTGATTTAATCAACTGTGTGGGCGTACTGCACCACACCCCTGATCCAATTCGCGGCATTCAGGCATTGGTGAAAAAGTTGGCACCGGGCGGCATTTTCCACATCTTTGTCTATGGTGAGTTGGGTCGATGGGAAATTCAGTTGATGCAGGAGGCGATCGCCATCTTGCAGGGAGAGAAACGGGGCGACTACACGGATGGTGTGTCTGTAGGGCGACAGCTATTTGCGGCGTTGCCAGAAGATAACCGCCTGCGCCAACGGGAACAGGAACGCTGGTCGTGGGAAAATCAGCGCGATGCTTATTTCGCCGACATGTATGTCCATCCGCAAGAGATTGATTACAACATCGATACGGTGTTTGAATTAATTGACGCATCGGGTCTAGAATTTGTGGGTTTCTCCAATCCGCAAGTGTGGAATTTGGAGCGACTGATTGGCAAAGCACCGGAGCTAGTGGAGCGATCTAAGGAGTTGAGCGATCGCCAGCGCTATCGGTTAATTGAATTGCTCGATCCACAGGCCATCACTCATTACGAATTCTTTTTGGGACGTCCGCCGCTGCCTAAACAAAATTGGGCATTGGATCGCGATCTGCAAGCTGCCATTCCAGAACCGAGTCCCTGCATTCAAGGCTGGCGCGATAGTCCACAGTTTTTTAATCACGACTATCAAGTTGTGAATTTGAACGAGGCGGAGTGGCAGTTTTTGCGCCACTGTGACGGTAATGCCGCTGAACAGAAAACAGTGGCTCAAATTTTGCAGGCAGTGGGTGGAGACTTAGATGCCGTGCGATCGCTGCAACGTCAACAGGTCATGCTGCTAACGCCATCCACTCAAACGCCGTCCCCATAAAATCGCGGCCTCAAAGACAGCAGCAGCATAAAACTCAATCCTCACAGCCTGCTGCGATGGCAGCTACTGAGCGCCATTGGGCGGTTGAGCGATGGATTCGGCCAGATCGCGATAGAGACGGGGGTCGCCTGCTGCCAACACCAGCCGCTCTTCCCCTTTGCGCTCGTATAGCTTTTCTAAAATCATCTGCCAGTCTGTGGCAGACAGGGGCGATGGCAGCTGCTCAATTCCAGATTGAATGACTGTTTGCGACTGGAGGCGTTGCTGTGCCATCCAGACCCGCGCCCGGACAGCCCCACTGCTGTCGTGGCTGGCCATGTGCTCAAATTGAGCCTGGATTTGCGATCGCCATTCGGGATTGGCGGCACTAATCGCATTGGCCAGCGATTCTAAGCCCACAACCGATGAGTAGCGCACCACCCACTCCTCATCCTGCTGTGCCACAAACAGCAGAGCGTCCAAGGCTTCTCCTTGAGCCATTTCTAAAAGATGGTCTGGAAACCAGTGCCACTTCATGGTGCCCAACCCTCTAGCGGCGGCTCGCCGGACGCTCATGGCAAAATCAGCCGTGGCAACTCCCAATAGGGTGACTAGCCCTCTTGGATCGCCAATGCCAGCTAGGGCGCGGATTGCCCAGGCTCTAGCGGTGTAGTTATGCAGATCCAGCAGTTCCAACAAAGCCGGGACAGCCGGTTCTCCCAATTGGATTAGCCCATCGACAGCGGCAACGGCTGCCCCTGGATTGTTGTAGCTAAGCGTCGCAATTAGCGTAAGAATGGCTCCTTCTAAATGAGCTGCTGCTAGATTTTGCACGGCTTCTAGCAAACGCGGCGAAGAATCAGCGGCATCTACAGCCCGAATCAGGGAAGAAAGGTGGTCAACCATGGCGGAGGAGGGACAAATAAGGTCTACCTTCTACATTCTCGCTCTTTCTGCTACAACAAATCATCCATTAACGCCATCACGTTCAATGCTCCATCCGATAGATGGGGTGGTGTGGTGTGCAGCAGCTGTTTTTCCAATACGCCTTTCAAGGCAATTAGCTTCAAGCTATTTTCTGCCGGGGTCTGGGCGATCGCCTCCGCAGCCGGCAAGTATCCGATTGCGCCCAAATCGGCCAGCACAGCTCGTCGCAGTTGCAGGTCATCGTTCGCTAACGCATGCACCAGGCGATCGCCATACTGATTGGCAACCTGGGGATTCGGCGTCAGTTGGTACATGCACCGAGCGGCGGCATACTGAATCCGAGGGATATCGTGCTCTAAAAACGGCAGAATGTCGGCAATAGCATCGACTGCACCGAGGGTGCCCAATGCCTCTAGGATGGCATCAAAGGGCTGAGTCAGTTGAGGGGGTTCCCGTGCGGGTAGGGTGCCGGGAATCTGGTTGTTGAGTAACTCGCGTAACCTTGCAATGCAAGATCCATCTGCCAACATTTCCAAAGACTGGGCGGCGGCTTCTCGGACATAAAAGTCGGAACATTCCAAGGCTCGCATCAGGGCGAAAACAGCTCGATGGTCGCCTAACTTGCCCAATGCCCGTGCCGCATTGCGCCGCAGCGGATAGCCGCCCACATGCGTGCGATCGTCTTCATCTTCCAGCGCGGCCATTAAGATATCAACGGCTTCGGGGGCATCGACCCGAAACCGTCCTAGCCACCAAGCCGCATACACCCGCAGTCCCAGATCTTCGCCCTGAAGGTTGGCGATCGCCTGTTCTACGGTGAGTGAGCTGTCGCTCCGGATATCAGATTCATTATCCATGGTCATTTAGCCGCAAGGGGTGATGCAGACGCCGATAGTGCCGTCATCCTAATTTGACACTCCCCACGGCTGAAGCCGGGGGATTCTTGGTTCATCGAGCCAACTTGTCTAAGCCAGTTGCCTGATTTAGATAGAGGTCGTTCTCTCCCCAAGCTTTAATTCCGCTGTGCCC
>CASBQX010000215.1 GCA_949127925.1 Synechococcales cyanobacterium PMM_0002 | reverse complement strand
TCAGCTAGCGTATGGTATTTCAGTCGTCTTTGCCCAAGCTATTGATTACGGGTGCCAGTGGCTTTTTGGGCTGGCACTTGTGTCAGCTGGCCGTCGCGACGTGGGACGTCTATGGAACCTACCATACTCACCCTCACCCGCTGGCAGGTGTGAAAACTCTTCCCGTCAACCTCACCGATTTCCAGGCTGTTCAGCAGCTCGTTAACGATCTTCAGCCCAGCGCCGTGATTCATGCGGCGGCACAGTCTCAGCCCAATATCTGCCAAACAGACCCGGTGGCTGCCTATGCGATTAATGTCATGGCGGCTCAAAACCTGGCAGGGCTATGCGCCGATGCGGCTATTCCGTTCGCGTTTACCTCAACCGATTTGGTGTTTGATGGGCTGAACCCACCCTATCGTGAGACAGATCCGCTCTGCCCAGTCAATCGGTATGGAGAGCAAAAGGCGATCGCCGAAACCCGAATTTTGGAGCGTCATCCTACCGCTGCTATCTGTCGGATGCCGCTGATGTTTGGCAGTGCGCCGACCGCTCCTAGCTGCCTCCAAGGTTTTCTGCAAACCCTGCGTCAGGGTGAAGCCCTGCGTCTATTCTGCGATGAATTTCGCACGCCTGTCAGTGGTCGCGATGCCGCAGCAGGGCTGCTGCTAGCGCTCAAGAGCGTCCAGGGTCGAATTCATTTGGGCGGCAGAGAACGGCTCTCTCGCTATGAGTTTGGACTGCTCATGGCGCAGGCGTTTCAACTAAACCAGGCGACCCTCAGCCCGTGCCATCAAGCCGATGTGCCGATGTCGGCTCCGCGCCCACCCGATGTTTCGCTAGATAGCGCGCTGGCGTTTAGCTTGGGGTATGGCCCTGGATGCGTAAGCGCTGAATTGGCGGCACTGAACGCGCTCGGTTAGCCGCTATGCCTAAAAGCCAAACCAAGGAATATTGGGCTATCTTGAGTCAAAGGAATTTTGTCTCGGGTGGGTTGCATGGCGGCACAACAAGGAATGGAATGGCTGGGGGTGGCGCAAGATGCGTTGAGCTGGAATCTGCAATGGATGCTGTGGAACACGTTTCTAGCCGTCATTCCATTTGGATTAAGTCTTGTGTTGTTTCGTCAGGGGCGGGGGCGTTGGCTTGCCAGCACGAAGCGCGGATCGCTGCTGTGGTGGCTGGGGGTTGCCGTATTTGTGGCGTTTTTGCCCAATGCCCCTTATGTGCTAACGGATGTGATTCACCTGATTGACGACATTCGCCGGGAGTCTTCAATTTGGCTGCTCACGCTAGTTTTGATGCCCCAATACCTGGTGTTTATGTTGATTGGATTTGAAGCGTATGTGCTCTCGCTGATCAATGTAGGACAGGATCTTAAGGCTCATGGGCAGAGCCGTTGGGTGATGCTGGTAGAGCTTTTTCTCCACGCTCTGAGTGCAGTTGGGGTCTATTTAGGACGATTTGAACGCTTCAATAGCTGGGATTTTGTCACCCATCCTTACACCGTGTTAGAGCGCACGATTGACAATTTGGCCACCAAGCAATCGCTAATGCTGATCACTATTACCGTCCTGGTGATTATGGGGCTGTATTGGCCGCTGAAGCAAATTACGGTAGCGCTGTTGCTGCAACGCCAATATGCCCAAGAGATAGGAACCCAAGGGATAGGAACCCCAAGGATAGTGCCTAAGCAGGTGAGCGAGTAGGCTCAGCGAAATCGGATCGAGTTTTGCCAGAATCAGCATTGCCAACGTTGAACAACCCTCGATCCGATAAAAATTGATGAGGGTTAAGTTATCCCGGTGTCCGTACCAGCATGACGGGACAGTTGGCATAGACCCGCACATAGTCAGACAGCGACTGCCCCAGTAGCCGATCGAGGTCGGGTAGACCTTGGGCAATACTAGGACGGCGCTCGGGAGAACCCAGCATCAGCAGGTCTACATTCAGATCTTCGGCAACTTGGCAAATCCGTTCCCCTGGCTTGCCTTCGGGGGCGATCGCCTTGTAGCTGACGCCCATTTTTTTTGCTTCGGCGATCGCGGGTACGAGGACAGGGTCATCGTTAGGGTTCAGCGCAATTTCCCCCGGCTTCAGTTTCATATCTGGATTGGTGTGCGCCAAAATCAACTGCCCACCTGGAATATCGCGCAAAAACCGCAGCGCTATTTTTAGCGTTTCTTTGGCTGGTTCAGATTTGTCCATGGCGACCATGATCCGTTTAATCTTTTTCACGTATATATCATCTTTGACCAGCAGCATCGGGCGAGCAGCTAGCTGGAATACATATTGACTCACGGAATTTTCCAGAATCGATTGGATCCGCTTTAAACCGCGTGACCCCATCACAATGAGGTCGGCATCCACCTCATCGGCCACCCGAATCACAATATCTTTGGGGTCGCCCTCACGCAGCACCGCCGTCACACGGCTAGGGTCAAGCCCCAACGCCTGAATGGCCGTAGCCAGAAGTTTTCCGCCTTCTTCCCATTTCTCAGTCATCCCCTCTGAGGTAACTTGCGGCGGGACTACATGCAACACCGTGACCGACGCCGCTTGAACGGTAGGAATTTCCATCAATGCTTTGAGCATTTCTTGGGCATGCCCCGTGCCAGAATCTGCCAGCAAAATTTTCTCTATCATGATTGCCTCTGATAAAATCTCTAAAAAATCCTAGGTTTGGAGCACTGTTGACGGTTGCAGAGCACTGCCAAGCAGAGCTAAAGGATTTCTGTGATGGAAGTTCTCTCAAACTCTGGATTTACAGCATTTCCAGCTTACGTCAAATGGCTCTGAGCCTCAGCACAAATGATGTAAAAGTTGATGTGATCTGCGGGTTTAGATACGTTTAGAAACATTGTTTCTAAACGGGCGATCGCTTTCATGGTCAGTCCCAAACGGGGCGAAGATGTGCGGCAGTCGCTGACGGTCAGCCCCGAATTGGGCGGACTATTTCGGGCAGAAACGGTGCCGTCTATGACGCTAAATACGTTGATTGAACGGTATCACATGCAGCAGGCGATCGCCCTGATTAAACTGGATATTGAAGGAGCCGAACCGCTGGCGCTGAAGGCGGCCAGTCATTTGTTTCAGCCCGACGCACTGCCATTATTTATCGTGGAAATCTATAAGCTGGTGCTGGCACACCAACCTAATTGCAGTTCCCAAGGTGGGACGCTATGGCGATTGCAACGCTTTCAAACAACTTCGCTCAGGGGCAGAGGGACTTTGACTACCGCTTCCTGCATCTGGCGGACTGAATTGACTAGAAAAATGCGTGAACAGTGCTCCAAATCGGATTTCAGCAACACCCGTTCTTGCACCTTGCCCTGCTGCAATAGCCATTGCCGAAACGTGCCCCCCAACAGCCCACATTCAACCGGAGGCGTGTACCATTGGCCATTTTGTTCTACTACCAGGTTGGCCGTACAAAATTCCGTGAGTTCGCCGCGCTCATTCCACAGCAGCACCTCGTCCAAGTCGGGATATTGCTGTCTAGCCTGGTCGTACATCGGGCGATACGTAGTTTTGTGATACAAAAACACGTTTGATGAATCGATTGGAGTTTGGGCGATCCCAATTTGCAACGGGAGCGATCGCGATGGATTGGCGATCTGGTTGGCTTCGACGACGATGTTGCCGTGTCGTGAGACTTGCAGGCGCACTTTATGCGGCTGGGGTGGCAAGCGGTAGGCGATCGCCTCCAATCGCTCTTTGATCTGGTCTAATGGCAGCGGGTAGGCGAAGTATGCCGCAGAATCTTGCAGCCGCTGAAGATGTAGATCTAGTAAAAAATAGCCGTGGTCGGGGTTCCATAGCATTGATTCGAGCAGCGAGAAGGGCGATCGCCGCTGGGTCAAAATTTTTGCCTTGGTGCAGCATTCTTCATACTCAGCGTCGGCCACCGAATCCCACACAATGCCGCCGCCGACTCCATATTCCGCAGTTTGAGCGATCTTATCCACCAGCACCGTGCGAATGGCGACGTTAAATTGAGCCGTCCGCTCGGGCGTAATGAAGCCAATCGTACCCGTATAGATTTGGCGCGGCGAGTCTTCCAGATCGGTAATAATTTGCATTGTGCTAGGTTTGGGTGCGCCAGTAATGGAGGCGCAGGGGAATAAAGCGCGAAAGATCTCGACCAAATTGGCGTTGGTGGTACACTGCACCGGAGACGTCATTTGCCACAGCGTCGGATATTGTTCTACGTCAAACAATTGGTTGACCCGAACGCTGCCGATCTCGGCAATTCGCCCCAAATCATTGCGCACCATGTCCACAATCATCAGATTTTCGGCCTGGTTTTTGGCAGACTGGCGGAGCGCTGTGGCATGATGGCGATCGCTCTCCACCGTTAACCCACGCGGCGCGGTTCCCTTCATTGGGCGACAGGTGATGGTGCGTTGGCTTGCCTGCGCAAAGCGCGTATCGCCCCAGTCAAAAAATAGTTCTGGTGAGGCGCAGCAAATCGCCCAATCTTCTAGGTTAATGTATGCGCCATAGCAGCCCTCCTGCGCCTGAATCAGCTGTAGAAAATAGGCCCAGGCATCGTAGTTAAACGCCGCCCGTAGCCGAAACGAATAGTTAACTTGATAGGTTTGCCCTTGGGCGATCAGCCCTTTGATCGTCTGAATCGCCTCGTGGTAGCGCTGTTGTGAAATTGATGGTGTCCAGTTCAGCAACAGAGACTCTGGTGCTGGGGCAGCGGGCAATGTCATGGTTTGGGGGTGAGAATATAGCCCAAACCAGGCGAGTGGAAAGCGGCCATGAGGCTGCACATTCAGGCTGCAATCAAATGCAGGAGCCGCTTCATAGCTAAAAAACCCGGCGGCATAACACCCTTGCTGCTCAACTCGCTGCTGAACCGTTTCTAGCAACGGCATGACTTCACTGAGGGTTGAGGCTGTAAATACTGCCAGTGGATGTTGAAACTGTAGCCAGCGCTGCTGTTGGGCATCATGAATGACGATGCTGTTGACGTTGAGATTGGTCTTTAAACTCATGCTTTGTAGTGCTGATTGCATTCCCAATGGCATTCCAACCCGGTGCATGATCTGACTCGCAACTTCAATGATTGTTCAGACGTTACACTTGATACACTTCTGTCTGTTTTATCCGCCTTATCGTCTGCCTGCTACGTGTCTTTACCCATCACTCAATTTCTCACGCTATCTCCTGTCATTCTAGACGTGCGCAGTCCGACGGAGTTTGCTCAGGGTCACATTCCTGGGGCAGTTAGTATGGCCTTGTTTTCTGACCAGGAACGGGCGCAGGTAGGGATCTGTTACAAGCAGGAAGGCCGGGATGCGGCTGTGGAACTGGGGTTTGCGATCGCCGGTTCCAAGTTTGCGGGCTTCATTGCCCATGCCAAACAGCTCGCACCCGATCGGCAGGTGCGGCTCCACTGCTGGCGTGGCGGCATGCGCAGTGAAGCGGTGGCCTGGGTGCTGGGGATGGGCGGCTTCCAGGCTACTACGCTGATTGGCGGCTACAAAGCGTTTCGCAACTGGGCACTGGCTATGCCTCAGGTGCCGCGTCAGGTGTTAGTTTTGGGCGGCATGACGGGCACAGGCAAAACTGATGTGCTCACAGCTTTGGCCGCTCAAGGAGAACAAGTGTTGGATTTGGAAGCGATCGCCAGCCACCGGGGCAGCAGCTTTGGCGGGTTGGGTCTGCCGCCGCAGCCGACCAATGAACAATTTGAAAATGCGATCGCCCTGCAATGGTCACAGTTTGATCCGCAGCGCCCCGTGTGGATTGAAGCTGAAAGCAATCGAATTGGGTGCTGTCGCCTACCCGAAGCGCTGTATCAGCAAATGCAGCAGGCTCCTGTTCTAGAACTGGTGCGTCCCCCGGCCGAACGGCTGGCGCTGCTGGTCGATGTCTACGGGTTTGCCAGCACGCCTGACCTGATACTTGCCACCGAACGCATCCGCAAACGCCTGGGTGGATTGCGCACCCAAGCGGCGATCGCGCTGCTGCAAGAACGCCGACTGGCTGAGGCGTTTGAGCTACTGCTAACCTACTATGACAAAGCCTACGACTACGATCTTCATCGCCGCCCGGTGCCGATTGACCCAGTGGATGCGACGGGGCAAACTGCGGCTGAGGCGGCAATACGGTTGATTGCGCGATCGCGGCAGCTGCAATCGGGCTATGATCCAGTGGGGCAACCCGTCCGGCTAGATGCGCCGCTGACAAACACGGCTGTAGATCTGCCCCGCTAGCACACCCTAATTCAATATTCAATTGCTCTGACCTCAGCACCCCGTGGAAACCCCGTCCAAGCTTCTGCTCAAATTTAGCCATCACCTCTTTTCAGATCCGGCCTTAGAGACGCAGTTTGTAGAAGCGCTGCTGTCTCCCCAACCGTTTCATCCCTGCATTCTTTGGTGCCAGCCCAAACCTGCCGAACTAGAATGGGCGATCGCCCCACCCCTGCCGTGGCAGCCCAGCTTTATCGATCGCCTGGAGATGGGCGCAAAACCAGGGCGATCGCCGTTGCACCAGCAGGGCTATTTCTACTGCCTCGATTTTTCCTCTGTCTTTGCTGTGTCCACACTGCTTAGCCTGCCAACTCCAATTGAACTGGCGCTAGATATGTGCGCCTCACCGGGCGGAAAAGGCATTTTTGCCTGGGTGGCGCTACAGCCGCAGCAGTTGATTAGTAATGATGTGATTGGTAAGCGGATGGGAGCGCTGGTTTCCAATTTGAGGCGCTGTTTGGTCCCAGACAAAGACGGGGATCACGCCGGAGATCAATCTGGGAGGGGCGCGATCGCCCTCAGTTTGGACTCCAAAATTCTGGCCGCAGAATTACCTGGCATTGCCGATTTAGTCATCGTCGATGCCCCCTGCACCGGGCAATCGCTGCTGGCTAAAGGGGAGAAAAATCCTGGCTGTTTCCATCCGGTAACGATTAATAAAAATGCCAATCGCCAAAAACGGATTTTGGCCAACTCGGCTCAGCTAGTGGCACCCCAAGGCTATTTGGCCTACATGACCTGTTCCTATTCTGCTGAAGAAAACGAGGCCGTCAGTGAGTGGTTTCTGGAACGCTTTCCTCAGTTTCAGCCGCTAGTGGTGCCACATCTGAGCCAGTATCAGTCGCACCTGACCCCAATGCCGTGCTACCGCATGTTTCCCCAAGACGGGCTGGGGGCAGGTGCCTTTACAATTTTGTTTCAAAATCAAGAAACGGGTGAGAAAACAGCGCTGCTAGAGGATTTCTTGGAGCGATCGCGCTTCACCAGAACCTCCGAGAAGCCCCTGGCTTCAGACATGGGGAGGGATAGGAGCGGCTGTTGAAAACAGCCAATTTAGTAGCCATAACCGTAGCCATCCTTTTTATGTACAACTCGACACCATTCAGCTTTAATGCCTTGAACCAATCCATCGACTGTTGAGATGTTGAAACTCCCAGTTGACCGTACTGCAACCCGACCCGCATAGCTGCCAATCTTTTTGCCTTTAGTAACAACAGC
>CASBQX010000214.1 GCA_949127925.1 Synechococcales cyanobacterium PMM_0002 | reverse complement strand
TGAATGTACACCTGGCCAGCCGTCAAAATTTGCTGTTCCCGAGGGCTGGCGGTGCTCAAAATGGCTTTGATCTTGACCCCTGGCTTAATATCGGCCTCGGCGCGCAGGTTACGGATAGTGCGAATGGTGTCAATGAGCTGATCAAACTGAGCTTCTAAATCAGCATCGATCAAGCTAGGATTGGCCACTGGGTAGGGCTGGAGCGCCAGGGTTTGGCTCTCGTCGATTTGAGTCAGCGTGTGCCACACCTCTTCGGTAATGTGAGGCATGAAGGGGTGCAGCAAGCGCAGCGTACCGTCAAGCACGGTGGCCAAAATCTGCTGAGCCGTGTGGCGGGACGGCGAATCGGTCTGCTGGAGGCGAGATTTGGCGAGTTCGATGTACCAGTCGCAAAAATCGCCTCGAATAAACTCATATAGTCCCTTGGCCGCTTCACCTAGTCCATAGTTTTCGATCGAGGCGCGGGTTTGTTGGATGGTCTGGTGATAGCGCGATAAAATCCACCGATCGGCTAACTCCAAGGTTCCGTGATCCCCGGCTGGCTCACCCAACGCCGCTGGGGTCTGACCGTCCAGGTTCATGATCACAAAGCGCGACGCATTCCACAGCTTGTTGGCAAAGTTGCGCGATGCTTCTACCGAACCGGATTCGTCGGTTTTGCGGTTATACTCCAACCGAATGTCTTGTCCGGCTCCGGCCACTTCCCGCACCAGAGTATAGCGCAGTGCATCGGTGCCGTATTTGTTGATTAGCAGCAGGGGATCGATGCCGTTGTTGGCCGACTTGGACATCTTTTTGTTGTTTTCATCCCGCACCAGCCCGTGAATGTAGACGGTTTTGAAGGGGATTTTGCCCGTAAAGTGGGACGACATCATGGCCATGCGGGCGACCCAGAAAAAGATGATATCGAACCCGGTGACCAGGGTGCTGGTGGGGAAGTAGGTGGCCAGGTCGGCGGTTTGGTCGGGCCAGCCCAGGGTCGAAAACGGCCACAGTCCGGAGGAAAACCAGGTATCAAGCACGTCTGGATCTTGCCGCAGCTGAACGCCATCGCCAAAGAAGGCAATCAGCGTTGCGCGGGCTTCGGCTTCGCTACTGGCGACCGCGAAGGGCGTATCGTCGGTGATTTCGCCCCCGGTTTCACTCACGGCGTACCAGGCGGGGATCTGATGTCCCCACCAGAGCTGGCGCGAAATACACCAGTCTTTTAGGTTCACCAGCCAGTCGCGGTATACCTTCGTCCAGCGTTCGGGCACAAAAGCGGGTTCGTGATGCTGGTCGAGGCGATCGCGTGCGGCTTCCGCCAGTGGCTGAATGCTGACAAACCACTGGGTGGAGAGCAGTGGCTCCACAGGTACCTTGCCGCGCTCACTGTAGGGCACCGTGTGCTTATAGTCTTCTACCTTGACCAAAAAGCCTTGCTCCCGCAGCCGCTCGACTACAAGTTTGCGCGCGGCAAAGCGATCGCAGCCCTGAAACTCTCCGGCATTTTCATTCAAACTGCCGTCTTTGTTCATGATGTTGATGAACGGCAGATTGTGGCGTTTGCCCATCTCAAAGTCGTTGGGATCATGGGCTGGCGTAATTTTTACCGCGCCTGTGCCAAAGCTAGAATCCACATATTCGTCGGCAATGATCGGAATTTCGCGCTGCATAATCGGCAGCATCACGGTTTTGCCGATCAGGTGTTGGTAGCGCTCGTCGTCGGGGTTCACCGCCACTGCCGTATCGCCCAGCATGGTTTCGGGGCGGGTTGTAGCCACTTCCATATAGCCTGTACCATCGGTCAAGGGATAGCGGAAGTGCCACAGGTTGCCATTGACTTCCTGGTTATCTACTTCCAAATCAGACACGGCAGACTGGCTGGCGGGGCACCAGTTCACCATATATTTGCCGCGATAGATTAGCCCTTCTTTGTGCAACTGCACAAAGGCTTGCAGCACGGCCTTCGACAGGTTGGCATCCATCGTGAAGCGTTCCCGCGTCCAGTCTGCCGATAGACCCAGCGATCGCAACTGCCCCACAATCGTGCCGCCCGATTGTTCGCGCCACTTCCACGCCCGCTCCAAAAACTGCTCGCGCCCGACATCATCACGGGTCTTGCCCTCAGCCTTTAGCTGCCGTTCTAGGATCGTCTGCACCGCAATACTGGCATGGTCGGTGCCGGGTAAACACAGCGCATTTTTGCCCGTCATCCGGTGGTAGCGCACCAGCACGTCTATTAGCGTGGTGTTGAAGGCGTGCCCCATGTGCAGGCTACCCGTCACGTTGGGCGGCGGAATGACGATGCAGTACGGTTCGCCCCCAACACTGGGATCAGCCTGAAAAATGTGATGCTGTTCCCAAAACGCTTGCCACTTGGCATCGGCGGCGCTGGGGTCGTACTGGCTTGGGAGGGAGGGAATCGTCGCAGTCATGCCGGGAAAAAAGACAGAATTACTCCTCCTAACGTTACCAAGAATTTTGCAGCGTTGGGGTGGACTCTCTATTAACCGCTCGGTAAAACTAACCGCTCGGTAAAACCTCTTTGTTAACTGACTCTGCAACGTGTCAGTCAATGGCCGTTGACCCGGTTCGGATTCCAGGCGATACGCGCTCTGCGCAGGCAAGCTAACCCGTCCCATTGGGATGCTGGGCGATCGCAGCCCGCAGCGAACCGGGCAGACAATCCGAACCGGGCAAACAACCGTGTTGTCCCTATGGGCGCTGTCTACGTCGGGTCAGGATGCTCACTACTTCACCCGGATTGGCACCGGGCACCAAACTGCTCCAATCGGTGGTATTGGCAAACCCGCGTGCGTGCAGGTCATGAATGGTTGCTTCTACCCAGGTGGGGCTGCTAATCAGCAAAATCCGCATTTGCTCTTGGCCGGGTGCCGGAGGGTGCAAGTAGAGCGGCAAAATGATCGGCGAGGGGCGATCTTCTGCACCACCCTCGCTAATTTCACCATCGGTCAAAAAACTGCGGGCAATGGGCGCGTCAAACATCTCAATCATCGGGGTTCTCCTGCATGGGGTAAGAGTAAACCCCAAAAACCTAGCCACCCCGTTTCCATAGGAAAGTAGGGTGGCTATCGAGAATGCTAAAATCTCGTGTTAGCCTCCATACTGCC